>JAQXLU010000111.1 GCA_029012285.1 Clostridiales bacterium
TGACCGCCTCCACAGCTGCGGAGGCAACCGAGACCAACCTGGTATCGACGGTCTGCTGGTACGAGGATGGCGACGGCTACCTGGTGCCGGTGACGCGCAGAGTGCCCATGCAGGACGGCATCGCCAAGGCTACGCTGGCCCTGATGGTGGAATCCTCGGAGAACGACCTGGCTGCCGCCCGAATGGGGCTGACCAATGTGATCCCCGAGGGCGTGAGCATCGACCTGGATATTTCCGGCGGCAAGGCGCGGGTCGATCTGAGCAAGGAGGCGCTCAACTGCGCCAATGCGGAGGAGGAGCTGCTGATGGTGCAGGGCGTGGCGGCGGCCCTCTGCGGCTTTGAAACGGTGGATGAGGTCAGCTTCCTCTTTGACGGGCAGAAGCGCTCCCAGCTGACCCATGGCACGGATGTGTCCGGCGTGTTCACGCAGGATTCGGTGAACCTGGAATCCGTCGCGACCTTCTCCGACAACACCCATGCCGACGCGGTGCAGCTCTATTTCCCCTCCGCCACCGGGCGGATGCTGGTGCCCGTGACCCGCACGGTATTCTCTCCCGCCGACCTGACCACCGCCATCCTGGAACTGGCGAAGGGCCCCAAGACAGATTCCGGTCTGGAATGTCCCCTCCCGGGTCAATGCGGCGTGAAATCCGTTTCTGTCAAGAACGGCGTGGCGACCATCGACTTCACCCGGGAATTCGCCGCCATTGCCCAGGAGAGCGACGGCGGACATCAGGCGATTCAGGCGGTGCTGTTCACCGCAAGCCAGTTCCCGGGGGTGAAGAAGGTGTCCATCCTGGTGGAGGGCAAGCCCTTCCACCAGGATGCGCAGAGCGTCACCACCTGGGTGAACAGCGCGGACGAGGTGATGGCTCAGTATCCCGGTGTGATCGAGATGGACTGACAGGGGGGGCGGCCGCCTCAGCATGGATTGTCAGGGAAGGATGGCTCCGAGAGGGGCTGTCCTTCCTTATTTTGAGGGGAGGGGAGGGAGTGGGTGTTTGGTTGGAAGGTGCGTTGGAGGGGCGGATTCCTTTGGGGGTGATTGCGCTCTTTCGAGCTTTTGCGTTGGGTGGGCGGGGGAGGGGCTGCTTTCCTTGGGCGGGGGTGGCTGTTTCGCGAATCTTTTGATTCGCGAAAGGCGCGCGAGGGATGGCTTGCGCCTGCGGGCGCGGAGGAAGGGGCGCTGCCCCTTCACCCTGCCAGGGCCTCCGCGGCCCTGGATCCCGCAAGGGGCTTAGCCCCTTGACCCGTTTTGGCTTCGCCAGGGGAGGGTTGCAATTCATTGGGAAATCCGCTATAATCGTCTTATTCACCACGAAAGGATGCACGCTCATGCCCATGGATGGCCTCACCCTCAGCTTCGCAGCCCGCGAGATCAATTCCTGCATCGCCGGTGGCCGCATCGACAGGATCACCCAGCCGGAAAAGGATGCCATCGTCCTGCTCATCCGCGCGGGCTCTACCAATTATAAGCTGCTCCTGTGCGCCTCGCCCAACAATGCGCGGCTGCACTTTACCAATCAGCATTACGCCAATCCGCTGGAGCCCCCCATGTTCTGCATGCTGCTGCGCAAGCAGCTGACCTCCGGCCGCATCACAGCCGTCCGCCAGATCGCGGGCGACCGTGTCATTCACATCGACATCGACACCGTGGACGAGATGGGCGACCATGTGGTGCGCCGGCTGATCCTGGAGATCATGGGACGGCACTCCAACCTCATTTTGGTGGACGGCGAGAACCGCATCCTGGATGCGGCCCGGCACGTCAGCCCGGACATGAGCCGAGTGCGCCAGGTGCAGCCGGGGCTGCCCTATCTGGCGCCGCCCGCTCAGGACAAGCTTGACCCAGCGGACATCACGGCGGACAAGCTGCTGGAATACCTGACCCGCGCGGGGAATGTGCCGCTGCACAAGGCCATTGCGGCCAGCATCAGCGGTATGTCGCCGGTGTCGGCCAGGGAGCTGGCCTTCCGCGTGCTGGCGCGGGGCGAAGACCGCAGCGATGATCTGCGCGCCACCGCCGCGCGTCTGTCCGACCTACTCCACCGCCTGCCGGAGATGACCGCTCCCCGCGTGCTCCTGGATGACAGCGGCGACCCGGTGGACGTCTTTGCCTTCCCCTACCTGATGCACCCGCTGGAGGCGCAAGCCGCCGCACCAACCATCAGCGCCGCCCTGGA
>JAQXLU010000112.1 GCA_029012285.1 Clostridiales bacterium
GTAGACCTGCTTGCCCTCATACACGAGGGGGTCGAGCAGGGCGTACTCCTTGATGGAGGAGGTATTGACCAGGGACACGGGCGTGGAGGACAGCATCACGCCGTAGATGATGTCAGCCTTATCGTCCGTGGTATTCTTGGCGTCGCGCAGACCAGTGAAGCCAGTATCATCCAGCAAGCCCTCGTCCCACAGCTGATGCAGCCAGGTCAAAAAGGCACGGTTTTCATCGCTGGTGAGCACCTCGCGCACCTGGCCGTTTTCGTCCATCGTGACGTAATAATCGTTGGCATTGACGCCAAAGGCATGGCCCAGGAAGCGCAGATCCCACAAGCTGGAGAAGGTCAGGGGAATCTCGTCGCCCCGCTTGCCGTTACCATTCATGTCCCTGTCGCGGAAGGCGCGCAGCACCTCGGTCAGTTCCTCGGCGGTGGTGGGAGCGTCCAGCCCCGCGCGGCTGAGCCAGGTGGCATTGATCCACATGGCATTGTTGAATTGCAGCTGGTCGATGGCGGGCAGCGCGGCGATCTCCCCCGTGGGCAGCGTCACCGCCTCCATCCACTCGGGATGAGCCGTCAGCAGCGCCCACAGGTTTGGCGCGTACTGCTCCAGGTAGGGGCGCAGGTCGATGATTTTGCCTGCCTCCAGCCACTTTTGCGTCTCCTGGGTGGTCAGATCAGCCTTGAAGAGCGCGTCGGGCAGCTCCAATTTGCCCGAAAGCATATTGTCCTTCGCGGCCTGCCAGGATGCGAGCGTGGTGTACTGGGCAACCTCCAGGTGCACGCCCGTCCTTTCCTCCATGCGCTGGAAGAACAGATTATCCGTCCACACATGCCCCGTATCCTGCTGGTCATAGCCTGCGATGGTGAATGTGCTTTCCGCATAAGCGCCCGGAAGCACCCCTGCAAGTAGCAGCAGGGCCAACACCACGCATGTGATTTTCCGCATAGCTTCCCTCCGAAATCATGGTTGGCAAACACACTTGCCCGATATTTACAGATTATTATAGCCCATTTTTGCGTTTTTGACCAGCCCCGAAATCGAAAATAAAACGTTTTCAGCCATTTTCTTTTCCTGGTGATTCCTGCCAGGCGGCAATCTGCATGGTTTTTGTCCTTTTGGGGGACGATCATGGACAAAGGGAGGTTGATGGGTGTGGGATTTCGTCGGTGGGTGCAGCCGATCCTGTGGGGAATCGCGTTCTTGCTGCTCGCAGCGTTCGCCGCTTGGAGCTACGAGGCATTCCATGTCGCCTCGTGGCAGCGGCTTGACCCCCACAAGCTGACGAACCTTGCTCAGACCGGCGCGATTTACGATAAGGACGGCGCTTACGTCACCACCCTGGTCGGGCGGGAAAACCGGACGGTCATCGACACCTCCACGCTGCCCCAGCATGTGGTGGACGCCTTCCTGGCGGCGGAGGATCTGCGGTTCTACAAGCATCCCGGCTTCGACGTGACCCGCATCCTGGGGGCGGTGGTCTCCAACGTCCGCACGGGCGGCTTCGACCAGGGCGCCTCCACCATCACTCAGCAGCTGGTGAAGCTCTCCCATCTGTCCAGCCAGAAAACCATCGCCCGAAAGCTGGAGGAGGTGTGGCTGGCCCTGCAGATGGAGAGAATCTACACCAAGGCGCAGATATTGGACATGTACCTCAACTACATCTACTTCGGGCAGGGGGCGTATGGCATCCAGGCAGCGGCCCAGGTGACCTTCGGGGTGGATGCGGCGGAGCTGACCCCCGCCCAGGCCGCGGCGCTGGCGGCAGCCATCAAGGCGCCATCGGCATACAGCATCCAGGACGCGCCGGAGAACAACCGGGAGCGGCGGCGCTACATCCTGGGAGTGATGCTTGAGGAGGGCATGCTTACCAAGGAGCAGCATGACGCAGCGGTGGCGGAGGAGCTCAAGCCCATCCGCTCCACAGCGGTACAGACGGAATACGGCTGGTTCGTCGATGCGGTGCTGGACGAGGCGGAATTGCAGCTGGACGTATCCGCCGAGATGCTCCTGGCGGGCGGCTACCGCATCGACACCACCCTGGACACGGCCATGCAGAGCATCCTGGACAAGCAGTTCACCGTTAGCAGCGTGTTCCCACCCAACCACAAGGACGGGACGCTGGTGCAAGCCGCCGCATCCGCAGTGGACGTTCGCACAGGGGCGGTTCGGGCCATCGTCGGGGGCCGGCAGTACGAGACCCGCCGGGGCCTTAACCGGGCCACCCACCTGCGCCGTCAGCCGGGCAGCGCCCTGAAGCCCCTTGCGGTGTACGCCCCTGCCATCGAATACGCCGGCTGGACGGCGGCCTCCGTCATCCTGGATGAGCCCACAGCCTTTGGCACCTACAAGCCGCGCAACGCCGGCAATGCCTACTATGGGAACGTCACCCTCCGAACGGCGCTGAAAAACAGCCTGAACATCCCTGCGGTGAAGGTGATCAACGCCATCGGCGTGGGGACGGCGCGGCGCTACCTGACCAATGTGGGAATCGAACTGGACAACCGGGACTGGAATCTCTCCCTGGCCCTGGGCAGCATGACCTACGGCGCGTCACCCACGCAGATGGCCGCTGCCTACGCCCCCTTTGCCAATGGCGGCACCTTCTACGCGCCCTACTTCATCGAGAAGATCACCGACCGCAACGGCGTGGTGGTCTATCAGCACCTGGACAGGGGGACGCGGGTGCTCAGCTCGCAAAGCGCGTATCTGCTCACCGACCTTTTGCGGACGGTGGTCGCCTCCGGCACGGGCACAAGGCTCAACAGCGCCGGTGTACAGGTGGCGGGCAAGACCGGCACGGTCAACATGGTGGGCGGCGGCAACCGGGACGCCTGGATGTGCGCCTACACCGCCGGGCTGTCCGTGTCGGTGTGGATGGGCTATGACGACCCAGATGATACCCACCGGCTGTCCAACAGCGTCTCCGGCGGCACGAATCCGGCTTCCCTGGCCCGCAACTTCCTCAAGGCTTACTATGCCGAGCGCAGCAAGCCGACCTTCTTAAGCCCCGGCGGCTTTGTGACCGTCACCCTGGACAAGAAGGCCATCGAGTGGCGGGGCGAGGCCATGCTGGCCACTTCCCTCACCCCGGACGCCTACAAGCTCAAGGAAATCTTCATCGAGGGGACGCAGCCCACCAAAGCCTCCGACGTGTGGCAGCCCCCGGCCTCGGCCCGCTCCTTCACCGTCACCCACGATGAAAACGGTCAGCCCCAGCTGGTGATCACAGCGTCCGACGCAGCGGTGTACCGCATCCAGCGGGACGCAGTGGGCGAGAGCTTCATCCTCACCGAGCTGCGTGCAGAGGCCGGACAGACCCTCACCTACACCGACGAGCGCGCCAAGGACGGCGTAACCTACACCTACCGCGTCATTCCGGTGCACGCGGAGCTCCTGGACAACGGCATCCTCCTGGAGGGCAAGCAGAGCGTGCAGGTGGCCCGGGTGGATCGCCCCGCCACGCTGGAGAACTGGCTCCAGGGCATTTTCCGCCGCGACCGCAAGAAGGATGAGGACGACGACCGGCCCGCGTCGATCTTCGCGCAATAGAAAGCAGCCACCCCGCGTGAGGGTGGCTTTCCATGCAAAAGGGAGCACCGCAGCGGGTGCTCCCGATCCTTGGCTTAGTTGCGCTTCTTCATCCAGGAGGGCACGCCGTGGGCGTCCTGCTGGGGCTGCTGCATGGGCTGCTGGGGCGCCATGGGGCCGGTGCCGCCGCCCATCAGGGGCTGCTGATTCTGGAACGCAGACTGATAGGGCTGCTGGGGCTGCTGATTGAAGGACTGCGCGTTGTAGGGATTGGTGCTCTGGGGCACCTGGGGCGCCATCTGCTGGTACACCTGGGGCTGCTGGGGCGCAGCGGGGGTGGGCACGCCCATGGAGGGACGGCTGTAATCCACCGCGGGTTGAGCGAAGGCAGAGGCATCCGCATTGAAGTCCGCCGTACCGGCATACGCACCGAAGCTGCCGGTGTAGGTGGAGCCATACAGGCGCTCGCGCTCGATATCACGCGCCTTCTTCACCGGGTCGCGGGGCGGGAAGGGGGTCTTTTCAAAGCCGGTGGCGATCACGGTGATGCGCACCTGGTCGCCCATGCTCTCGTCAATGCCCGCACCGAAGATGATGTTCGCGTCGGGATCAGCCGCCTCCATGATGAGGTTGGCCGCCTCGTTGATCTCAATGATGGAGATGTCCGCGCCGCCGGTGATGTTGATGAGCACCGCGCGCGCGCCGTCGATGCTGGTCTCCAGCATGGGGCTGGAGATGGCGTTCTTGGCGGCCTGCACCATCTTGTTCTCGCCGTCGCCGTAGCCGATGCCCATGTGGGCCATGCCGCCGGACTCCATGACGGTCTTGACGTCGGCAAAGTCCAGGTTGATCAGCGCGGGCAGGGCGATCAGGTCGGAAATGCCCTGGATGCCCTGGCGGAGCACATCATCGGCGATGCCGAAGGCTTCCACCATGCTGGTGCCCTTGGACACCACCTGCAGCAAGCGGTCGTTGGGGATCACCACCAGGGTGTCCACGCGCTGCTTGAGGTCGTTGATGCCGGCCTCGGCGTTGCGCATGCGCTGCTTGCCCTCAAAGGAGAAGGGCTTGGTGACCACAGCGATGGTCAGCGCGCCCTGCTCACGGGCGATCTCCGCCACCACGGGCGCACAGCCGGTGCCGGTGCCGCCGCCCATCCCGGCGGTGACAAACACCAGATCGGCGCCCTTGAGGGCGGAGGCGATCTCCTCGCGGGATTCCTCAGCGCTGCGGCGGCCCACCTCAGGCACCGCGCCGGCGCCCAGGCCCTTGGTCACCTTGTCGCCAATCTGAATCTTGGTGTGCGCACCGGACATCTGCAGCGCCTGCATGTCGGTGTTCACCGCGATAAACTCAACGCCCTTCAGCCCGGCCTGCACCATGCGGTTGACGGCA
>JAQXLU010000113.1 GCA_029012285.1 Clostridiales bacterium
GTGGACGGATATGTACGCCCGCATGGCGGACGAGGCTGACGCGGAGGGCTTCCCCGAGATTGCCGCGAAGTTCCGCATGGTGGGCGCGATTGAAAAGACCCACGAGGAGCGCTATCGCAAGCTGCTGGCGAATGTGGAAAACGGCCTGGTCTTCTCCCGTGAGGGCGATATGATCTGGGAGTGCGGCAACTGCGGCCACATCGTGGTGGGCAAGAAGGCTCCCGAGGTTTGCCCCGTGTGCGACCATCCCCAGTCCTACTTCGCCATCCGCGCGGAAAATTATTGAAACCTACTGACGGAATATGATTGACACAGCCTTGCACTTGTGATACACTGTGCGTATCAGAATCCGTCGTGAATCGGATTCAAGAAAGGTGGTTTTCATATGAAGAAGATCCTCTCTCTGCTGCTGGTCGTCTGCATGCTGCTGCCCTTTGCCGCCCTGGCGGAGGACAACTGCCAGATCAAGCTGGGCCAGGTCCAGTGGGCCGCTCATGGCACCAAGTGCTTCGCTGTGCTGACCGTCGTGCTCAAGGACGACGTGATCGCCGCCGCGCTGATCGACGAGTATCAGTTCATGGCTGCCGACACCTCCACTGGCGTGCCGAACAGCAACGAAGCCTTCGGTCAGTCCTTCCCCGAGGGCAAGGTGCTGGCTTCCAAGCGCGTGAACGCTGAGGCTTACAGCGCCAACATGGCCAAGGCCGGTTCCACCGTCGCCCTGGACGTGAACTATGACTACATCCAGGCCTTCTGCGTGGGCAAGACCGTCGCCGAGCTGGAAGAAGCCATCAATGGCATGACCAATGAAACCGCTGTGGACGCCGTCTCCGGCGCGACCCTGGTGGACACCTACGGCTACCTGCAAGGCCTGCTGGCTGCTGCCAAGGCTGCCAAGTAATCAGCTGCAAAGCGGCGCGTCCCGAAAGGGACGCGCTTTTTTTGTACCTGTTTTTCTGCCTGTCCGGAAACAAAACGTCCGCCTGATTCGTCTATATAGGTGCAGGAGACCAAATTTCTCCATCCGATGCCAGCTTCGGTGAAATTTAGCGCTTGCGCGTTTGCCTGGAAGCGTGTACAATAGGAAGTGTACATTCACACGCCTTTCACACAGGAATGCGGGAAAGACCCTTTCCCGATGGAATAGAAATTCAAGGAGGATATGGAGATATGAAGAAAAGCAGGATCCGCCTGGCCAAGGGCTTGTGCCTTGTGGGCATGCTGGCGCTGTGCGTGCTGCTCGCAGGCTGCGTCGTCCAGCCGGATGATACCAGCACCAACGGCAACTATGTGGTGAACAACAACGATCCGCCCTTCCAGCAGCTGCCGGTGATCACCAACACCCCCTATGTGCCCCCGGTGACAGCCACCCCCACCGTGGTGCCCAGCACCAATCCCATCGTGCAACCCGTCACCCCCACCCCGACGGTGAACGTCGGCAGCATCGGGGTGAGCACCGGCAATCCTCAGCAGATCATCACCGCGGTGACCCCGCAGATCATCGTGAGCACCAATACCGCCAAGCCCACCACCTCCACCACCCTCAAGAACGGCTCCACGGGCGAGGCGGTCACCAAGATGCAAAAGCGCCTGAAGGAGCTGGGCTACCTCAAGGGCAGCGCCGACGGTGATTTTGGCGACGCCACCGAGGCCGCCGTCAAGGCGTTCCAGGCCCGCAACGGCCTGACCGTGGATGGCAAGGCCGGTACCGCGACCCTCAACAAGCTCTATTCCGCCAGCGCGGTGAAGGCGGCTTCGGCGGCCACCAACACGCCCAAGACGAACGCGACTGTCGCCTCCTCCCTGAAGAATGGCTCGACCGGCGAGGAAGTGCGCCGCATGCAGCAGCGCCTCAAGGAGCTGGGCTACCTCAGCGGCAGCGCCGACGGCGACTTCGGTGATGCCACGGAGAAGGCCGTCAGGGCATTCCAGGCGCGCAACGGGCTGACCGTGGACGGCAAGGCCGGTACCGCGACCCTCAAAAAGCTCTATTCCTCCACCGCGTTGAAGGCGACGGCGAAGCCCACCAATACGCCCAAACCCACCAATACCCCCAAGCCCACCGCGACCCCGACTCGCAAGCCCACGGCGACCCCCAAGCCCACCGCCACCCCCAAGGCGGAAAGCCTGGATTACTACCTGCGCCTGGGCTCCTCTGGCACGAAGGTGCGCACGCTGCAAAACCGGCTGATTGAGCTGGGTTGGCTGGAGGGCGCTGCCAACGGCGAGTACAACAACGCCACCGAATACGCGGTCAAGGCCTTCCAGGCGCGCTACGCCAGCTTGTGGAATGACGGCATCGCCGGGCCTGACACCCTCAAAACACTCTATGGCGCAGGCGCTGCCACCTCCAAGACCCCCGCGGCCTCCATGGGCGTGTCCCTGGAGCAGGGCGATGAGAACGGCGCCGTCAAGGCGATGCAGAAGCGCTTGAAGGAGCTGGGCTTCTACAAGAACACCATCGACGGCCAGTTCGGCTCCTCCACCAAGGCGGCGGTGATCGCCTTCCAGCAGGCCAACGGGCTCACCGCCAACGGCGTGGCCAGCACCGCCACCCTCAACAAGCTCTACAGCGCCGATGCGAAGAACTCCGACTACCTCAAGGACAGCGAGGATGCTAAGCAGGAGGAGGACACTGAAACCTCCGGCAAGGAGCAGGATCCCGAGGATGCCACCGACATCTCCGTGGGCGGCTACAAGACCCTGAAGTGGGGCGCCACGGGCGAAGACGTCAAGAAGCTCCAGCAGGCCCTGAAAAACCGCGGCTTCTATGACGGCAAGATCGACTCCACCTTCGGCAGCGGCGTGTATGCGGCGGTCAAGGCTTTCCAGAAGCAAAGCGGCCTGAAGGTGGACGGCGTGGCCGGTCCCGCCACCCAGATCCTCCTCTATGGCTCCAGCGCCTCCAGCGCCGATACCTCCACCAGCCTCAAAAAGGGCTCCACCGGCACGGCTGTGCGCAATTTGCAGTATGTGCTCTACGAGCTGGGCTACTATGACGGCAAGATCAACGGCCAGTATGGCGACACCACGGCGGACGCGGTGCGCGCCTTCCAGATCAACAACGACATCACGCCCGTGGACGGCGTGGCGGGCCCCAAGACCCTGAAGGTGATCTACTCCAACAGCGCCATGGGCGCGACGGCCACCGACGGCAAGTTCGACACCCTCTCCCGGGGCGACAAGGGAACGCCCGTGGTCGAATTGCAGGAGACGCTCTACAAGCTGGGTTACCTGAGCGAGGTCACCGGCGAGTTTGACAGCGCCACGGAGGAAGCCGTCAAGAATTGCCAGCGCCGCAATGGCCTGTCCGCCACCGGCAAGGCTTCGCAGGACTTCCAGCGCCTGCTCTACTACGGCGAGCCCACGCCTGCCTGGGACAAGTGATTACCACCGATGCATCCGGGGGAGCAGCCTGTCTGCTCCCCTGATTGCGTTTTGTCAGGATAGCGCGCTTGGCGGGCGCTGATCCTTCCCCCACAGGAGGCTGTATGCGAAAGATTCTCTCCCTGCTGGCCCTGCTGATGCTGCTCTGCCCGGCAGCACAGGCCCTCCCATTGCCCTACCCGGAGGATACGATCCTCTCCGTGATGCAGGTCACGGACGCGCAGCGGGCGCTGGCGGAGTACCTCTACACCCCGATTTTCAACCACGAGGCCACCATCTCCCTGCCCGAAAATACCCGCTATGACGATGTGGCCCCGGCTATGCATCTGCTCATGCAGGACTACCCGGAGCTGTTCCACCTGGGGCAGGGCTTCACTGTGAGCTATTACCGCAGCGCGCCGGAAACGGCCGTCAGCGTGATGCCCCAGTACCGCATGTCCCCGGAGGAAGCTGCCGCCACCCGCGCTGAATTGTATGTGACGGCCTATCTGCTGGCGGACGCCAACCCCGACCCGCTCGCCCTGCACGACGCGATGTGCGCCATGGTCACCTACGGCGGCGATACGGACAGCCGCCACACCGCCGTGGGCGCGCTGCTGGAGGGCCGCGCCACCTGCGAGGGCTACGCCCAGGCGCTCTCCCTCCTGTACCGGATGGCGGGCATCCCCTGCGGCACGGTGCTGGGCACGGCGCAAAGCATCCCCGACCAGAGCGAGGGCCATGCCTGGAACGTCGCCCGACTGAACGGCTACACCCTCATCGACCCCACCTGGAACGACCAGAGCGACCGCGCGCTGAACACCCACTGGTACTACGGGCTGTCTACCGCGCAAATGGGCGTGGATCACACGCCGGGGGAAAACCAGGATGTGCCCCTGTGCGGCGAGCAGGACAACTACCATCTGACCCAGGGGCTGCTCATCTCCACCCTGGACGAGCTGGACGCGGCGATGCGCCGGCTGTGCGCGGGCGAAACGGTGAATCTGCGCTTTGCGGACGATGCGCTCTACCATCCGCTGACGGAGGATTTTTTCGGGTTTGCTGACGCATTCTATGAGCGCAACCCGGACGCAGAGCATTTCACCAAGTACAGCATGATCCATTCGGACGAGCAGCGCTGCGTAATCATTCAGGTGAAGGAGTAGGCAGCCTGGCGCGAAGGGTGCTAATTTGCCATGATTTGCCAGGCTGGCGCGGCCCATCCGATGTTTTTCTTGCACGCCCCACGAATTTGTGATATAATAAATTGGTTGTCCATATCCATTTATTTGTAGAAACCGCATGTGCCGCTGCGGCACGGCGCTGATGATTCCCCCGATTGAAAGGAGTTCCCCATGCTTGAATGGATCAAGAAGCTCCTGGGCAGCAGCAACGATGCTGAGGTCAAGAAGCTCAACAAAATCGTAGACCAGGTGGATGCGCTGGAGGACAGCTACAAGCAGCTGACCGACGAGCAGCTCCGGGCCAAGACCGACGAATTCCGCGCGCGCCTTGCCAAGGGCGAAACCGAGGACAACATCCTCCCCGAGGCCTTCGCCACCGTGCGCGAGGCCGCCTGGCGCGTGCTGGGCATGCGTCCCTACCGGGTGCAGGTGATGGGCGGTTTGGTGCTGCACCAGGGCCGCATCGCTGAGATGAAAACCGGCGAAGGCAAAACCCTGGTCGCGACCTTGCCCGCCTACCTCAACGCGCTCTCCGGCAAGGGCGTGCACGTGGTCACCGTCAACGATTACCTGGCCAAGCGCGACTCGGAGTGGATGGGCAAGGTGCACCGCTTCCTGGGACTCACCGTGGGCCTGATCGTCCACGACCTGGAGCCTGCCCAGCGCCGCGCCGCCTACGCCTGCGACATCACCTACGCCACCAACAACGAGCTGGGCTTTGACTACCTGCGCGACAACATGTGCGTGCGCAAGGCCGAATTGGTGCAGCGGGGCCATCACTACGCCATCGTGGACGAGGTGGACTCCATCCTCATCGACGAGGCCCGCACCCCGCTGATCATCTCCGGCCAGGGCGAAAAGTCCACCGACCTGTACGAAAAGGCGGACGCGGTGGTCAAGGGGCTGCACCGGGACGAGCACTTCACGGTGGATGAAAAGAAGAAGTCCATCGTGCTGACCGACGAGGGCGCCCAGCGGGTCGAGAAGGCCTTCAATATCGACAACATCAACGACGCGGAAAACGCTGAATTGAACCACCACATCCAGAGCGCCCTGCGTGCCAACTTCATGATGAAGCGCGATGTGGACTATGTGGTGCAAAACGGCCAGGTCGTGATTGTGGACGAGTTCACCGGCCGCTTGATGATCGGCCGCCGCTACTCTGAGGGGCTGCACCAGGCCATCGAGGCCAAGGAGCACGTCAAGGTCGAGCGCGAAAGCCGCACCCTGGCCACCATCACCTTCCAGAATTACTTCCGCATGTACCACAAGCTCTCCGGCATGACGGGTACCGCCCGCACCGAGGAGGCGGAGTTCCAGGGCATCTACTCCCTGGATGTGGTGGAGATCCCCACCAACCGCCCCAACATCCGCAAGGATCTCGACGATGTGGTCTACAAGAACAAGGCGGCGAAGTTCAACGCGGTGCTGAGCGCCATCCAGGCTGCCCACGAGAAGGGCCAGCCCGTGCTGGTGGGTACCGTCACCGTGGAAACCAGCGAGATGCTCTCCAGCATGCTGCGCCGCCGGGGCATCGAGCATGATGTGCTCAACGCCAAGAACCACGCCCGTGAGGCGGAAATCGTCGCCCAGGCCGGCCACTACGGCGCGGTGACCATCGCCACCAACATGGCTGGCCGCGGCACGGACATCCTGCTGGGCGGCAACCCCGAGTTCCTGGCTCGCCGCGCCATGCGCCAGGAGGGCTATGACGAGGAGCTCATTGAGGCTGCCGTGGGCCACGCTGAGGACGTGAGCGAGGAGGTCCTCGCTGCCCGAGAGAAGTACCAGGCCCTGTATGCCTCCTTCAAGCAGGAAACAGACAAGGAGCACGACCGCGTGCTGCAAACCGGCGGCTTGCACATCATCGGCACGGAACGCCACGAGAGCCGCCGCATTGACAATCAGCTGCGCGGCCGTGCGGGCCGCCAGGGCGACCCGGGCTCAACCCAGTTCTTCATCTCCCTGGAGGACGATTTGATGCGCCTCTTCGGCTCCGAGCGCATCGGCCCCATGGTCGAGCGCCTGGGCCTGAAGGACGACGAGCCCCTGCAGGCGGGTCTTTTGACCAAGCAGATCGAGTCGGCGCAGAAGCGCATTGAGGGCCGGAACTTCGAAATCCGCAAGCATGTGCTGGAATACGACAACGTAATGAACCGCCAGCGCGAGGTGATCTACGGCCAGCGCCGCCGGGTGCTGATGGGCGAGAACGTGCGGGAGAACATCATTGGCATGGCTTGCAAGCTGATTGACGCGGCCATGGCCCGCTACGCCGCCTCCGAGGACGGCGAGGACTGGGACGTGGAGCAGCTGACCCAGTATCTGGAGCACCTGTGCCTGCACCCCGGCTGCATTGCGCAAAACCGCCATCTGGTGGACGAGGAGAGCAAGGAAGCCTTTGTGGATGCGCTGAAGGCGGATGCCCGGGCCTTCTACGAGGAGCGGGAAACGCTGCTGTCCGAAATCGGCGTGGACATGCGCGAGTTTGAGCGGGTGATGCTGCTGGGCTCGGTGGATCGCCGGTGGATGGATCATATCGACGCGATGGATCAACTCCGCGACGGTATCGGCTTCCGTGCCTACGGCGGAAAGAACCCCGTCACCGAGTATCAGATTGAGGCCGGGCACATGTTTGAGGAGTTGAACCTGCTCATTCGTGAGGACACCGTGCGCCGCGTCTATCAGGCCCGTGTGGAGCGCACCCCCGAGCGCGTGCAGGCCGCGAAGCCCATGGATGCCCGCGTCGCCGGCGACGCCCCCCCCGAGCCCCCCAAGGTGAA
>JAQXLU010000114.1 GCA_029012285.1 Clostridiales bacterium
CGAAGAAGATATCTAATCGAAGAATTGCTGCGGGAGCGTCCTTCCTGCCGCCGTCAGGAAATCCCGGCAGACACAGACCGCCAGAAGGTGCTGCTGCGCGGACTAATGAATGTTCGCCACCCGGCACCAATCAGCCAAAAATTTATAGAAGTGCAGGATGCCTATCTGCAAGAGGATGCCGAAGCAAAGGGTATTACGGATGTGGAAAAACTCACGTCCATGCAGCCGGGGCTGTATCTCTGGCAGGGAGATATTACAACACTCAAGTGCGATGCCATTGTCAATGCCGCAAACTCTGGCATGACAGGCTGCTATGTGCCAAATCACCGCTGCATCGACAATGCGATTCATACTTTTGCTGGTGTGGAATTGCGACTTGTCTGCGAAGAACTGATGGAGCAGCAAGGGTATCCCGAACCCACAGGTCAGGCAAAAATCACACCTGCTTTCAATCTGCCCTGCCGCTATGTGTTGCACACTGTCGGTCCCATCATCGCCGAACAGGTAACGAAACACCACCGGGAACTGCTGGCTTCCTGCTATCGTTCCTGCCTGGAGCTGGCGGCAGAAAACAACTTGGAGAGCGTGGCATTCTGCTGTATCTCCACCGGAGAGTTCCATTTTCCCAATGACCTGGCAGCGGAAATTGCCGTGCAGACGGTCAAAGAATTTATGGCAAGAAAAACAAGCGTGAAGAAAGTGATATTCGATGTATACAAAGATTTGGACAAAGAATACTACACCCGACTGCTCGTCGCAGATTGATCGGTTAAAAGAGGCAATTAAAACAACCGATGCCGTGGTAATCGGCGCAGGCTCCGGTCTGTCCACTGCAGCAGGCTTTACTTATACAGGGGAACGCTTTGATAAACACTTCTCCGACTTTGCCAGGAAGTACGGTTTTGATGATATGTGTTTCGGCGGCTTCGATCCGTTTTCCACGCCGGAAGAGTATTGGGCCTATTGGAGTCGGTACATCTATATTAACCGCTATATGGATGCACCAAAACCGGTGTACCAAAACCTTTTGAAGCTGGTAGCTGATAAGGATTATTTCGTCATCACCACCAATGTAGATCACTGCTTCCAAAAGGCTGGCTTTGACAAAGAGCGATTGTTCTACGCCCAGGGCGATTACGGTCTGTTCCAATGCAGTCAACCATGCCGTCAGAAAACATTTGATAATGAAGCAACCATCCGAAAGATGTTTGCACAGCAAGAGAATATGAGGATTCCTACCGATCTTGTACCCGTTTGTCCGCATTGCGGTAAACCTATGACTATGAATCTGCGTTCAGACGATACCTTTGTAGAGGACGAAGGCTGGCACCGGGCGGCAGAGCGGTACAAGAATTATCTCCGCACCCATGAAAGCCAGAAAATCCTCTTTTGGGAATTGGGCGTTGGGTTCAACACCCCGGTTATCATCAAATACCCATTCTGGCAGTTGACGGTGAAGAACCCCAATGCCACTTATGCCTGTATCAACCAGGGACAAGCGGTCTGTCCACAGGAAATTGAAAAACAGGCAATCTGTATCAATTCGGGTATTAACAGTTTGCTTTGAATGCAAATTCATCAAACATGAAGGGCTTATATATTGGATGCACATCGCCTTGATCCATTTTGCTTATACACTTACGCTTTTGGGGAATAGTTAAAAGATGCACACCCTCTGAACCTTTACACGAAAGGTCGGTAGGGTGTGCAGTCCGTATCAAAACAGGTCTTTACTTTCAACATATAAACCCGCCCCCACTTCTCCCTGTGAGCAGTGGGGCGGATTTATATGTTGAAAGTGATAAATCTTCGCTCAAGGCCCCTCAGCATTGGCCGCTTCCTCGCCTTATGGCTGGATGGATGACAGGTATTCCGCCTGACCAAGCTGGAAGGCATCATTCCCCTGCGCGTCGATGGCGACCACCAGGGGCAGCTCATGCAGCGTCAGGCGCTTGATGGATTCCGGGCCCAGGTCGTCCCAGCAGATCACCTCAAGAGAGGTGACGCAGCTGGCCATCAGCGCCGCCGCGCCACCCACGGCTGCGAAATACACCACGCCGTGCTCCTTCATCGCTGCGACAACCGTCTCGCTCCGGCCACCCTTGCCAATCATCCCCCGAAGGCCGTGGGCGAGCAATGCTGGTGTCATGGCGTCCATGCGGACGGAGGTCGTCGGCCCGATGGAGCCCACCGGCTTGCCAGCCGGCGTGGGGGTGGGGCCGGCATAATAGATCACCTGGCCCTCCAGCTCGATGGGCAGCGCCTTACCCTCCCGGAGCAATTCGAGCATCCGCAGATGCGCCGCATCCCGGGCCGTATATACCGTGCCGGACAACAGGATATGCTCCCCTGCCCGCAGATTCAGCGCGTCCTCGCGGCTCAGTGGGGCGGTCAGCTTCTTCATCGTGCATCCTCCTCACAGGGTTTTGGCGGCATGGCGGGTGACATGGCAGCTGACGTTCACCGCCACGGGCAAGCCCGCGATGTGGGTCGGGCGGGCCAAAATGTGCAGCCCCAGGCAGGTGGTTTTGCCGCCCAATCCCTGCGGACCGATGCCACTTTCGTTCACCGCGTCGAGCAGTTCCTGCTCCAATGCAGCGTAGAAGGGGTCGGGGTTTTGCTGATCCAGGGGAACCATCAACGCGCGCTTGGCCAGCTCGGCCACCTGCTCAAAGTCTCCGCCCACGCCCACGCCCAGCACCATCGGAGGGCAGGGATTCGCCCCGGCCAGGCGCACAGTTTCCAGCACGAAATCCTTCACGCCCTGCACACCGGCGGCAGGGGTCAGCATCTGCAAACGGGACATGTTCTCGCTGCCAAAGCCCTTGGGCGCCACCATCAGCGTCAGGCGATCCCCCGGCACCAGGCGGGTGTGGAGGATGGCTGGCGTGTTGTCCTTGGTGTTGACACGGCGCAGCGGATCGCCCACCACGCTTTTGCGCAGCAGTCCGTCCACATAGCCGTGCCGCACGCCCTCGTGGATGGCGGCCTCAAAATCACCGCGGATGTGCACGTCCTGCCCCACATCCGCGAACACGACCGCCATGCCCGTGTCCTGGCAGATGGGCATCTGCGTCTGGCGGGCGATGGCCTCGTTGCGCACCAGCAAATCAAGCAGATCCCGGGCGGGGGCGAAGGGCTCGTCCTTGGCGGCGGCGTGGAGCGCGCTGCACACGTCCCCGGGGAGGTTGCGGTTGGCATCCACGCACAGCTGGGCCACGGTTTGGGTAATAAGAGAAGCATCAATCTCGCGAATCATTCCTCGTCCTCCGTCAGCAGCCTTTTCAGCCGCAGCGCCGCCTGCTTGACGGCGTTTTTCTTTTGCCCCTGCAGCACCAGCTCGCTCTGCGCGTCCCGGAGGTCAAGGCCCTGGAGCAGCTGCTCCACCAGCTGGGCCTCCAGGGAAACCTCCGCTGCGCGCGAGGGCTCCTCCGGCAGCTTCACCCCATGGAAATCAAGGATGAGGCAGTACTCGCCCTTTTCGGCCTTGGGGTTGGCGCGCAGCATGGATAGCACCTCCCCTGCCGTGCCGCGGATGGTCTTTTCGTGCAGCTTGGTCAGGTCGCAGGAGCAGGAAATGCGGGTGTCCGGCAAGGTATCGGCAATCATCTCCACCAGCTCGATCACCCGGTAGGGGCTCTCATGCACCGCTGCCACCTCCACGCCCCGGGCCATGGACAGCAGCTTTTCCCTTAGCGCCTTCTTCTCCCGGGGCAGAAAGCCGTAGAAGGCGAACTCCCGGGTGTCAAAGCCGCTGACGGACAGCGCGCTGACCGACGCGCAGCAGCCGGGCACGGGGATCACCTCGATGCCCCGCTCCACGCAGGCCTTCACCAGGCCATAGCCCGGGTCAGAGATGCAGGGCGTGCCCGCGTCAGTGGTGATCGCCACGTCGATGCCCTCCGAGAGCATCCGCTCGGCCAGCCATGTCCCCTTGGCATCCTCGTTATGCTGATGGCAGGAGGTCGTCGGTGTGTCGATGGAAAAGACGCTGAGCAGCTTCTTGGTGACGCGGGTATCCTCCGCAGCGATCAGGGCCACGTTTTTCAGCGTGTCGATGGCGCGCTGCGTCATGTCAGACAGATTCCCGATGGGCGTAGCCACCACATACAGGGTTGGCATCATTCCACCTCCAGCTTCTCGGCCACACGCAGCTTTGCCGAGCGGGCGCGGGGGTTGCGAGTGACCTCCTCCTCGGAGGGCGGCACAGCGCCCTTGGCCAGCACCTTGATCTGGGGCTTGCGTCCGCAGGTGCAGATGGGCGCCTTGGGCGGGCAGACGCACGGGTTTTGCAGCCGCTGAAAGCAGCGCTTGACCATCCTGTCCTCCAGGGAATGGAAGGTGATGACCAGGATGCGTCCGCCGGGCTTGAGGCAAGACACAAAATCGCACAGCGCCTGATCGAGGGGATCGAGCTCATCGTTGACCGCGATGCGGATGGCTTGGAAGGTGCGGCGGGCCGGATGCCCGTCGTCCTTGCGGCGCACGGCCTTGGGGATGGCCGCATCCACCGCATGCACCAGATCGAAGGTGGTTTCAAGAGGCTTCTTCGCCCGGTGCTCGCAGATGATCTGCGCGATGCGGGCCGCCCACTTTTCCTCGCCATAGTCCTTGATGATGCGGGCGATTTCCTTTTCCGGCCAGGTGTTGAGCAGCTCGGCGGCGGTCATGCCCTGGGTGCGATCCATGCGCATGTCCAACGGGGCGTCCTCATGGTAGGAAAAGCCGCGCTCGCCCACATCCAGCTGAGGGGAGGACACGCCCAGGTCGAGCAGCACACCATCCAGCGCGGGAGCCCCGGCGGATTCCAGCAGCGCCTTGCCATCGTGGAAATTCCCGTGCAGCGCCGTGAAGCCGGGGTAATCCTTCAGCCGCTCCGTGGCTGCCGCGATGGCGGTCAGGTCGCGATCAATGCCGTAGAGCCTGGCTGTGCCGCCGGATGCGGCCAGCATCGCGCCGCTGTGCCCGCCGCCGCCCAGGGTTCCATCAGCATACACGCCGTTCTCCTTCACGGCCATCCATTCCAGGACCTCCCTGAGCAGCACCGGCTCGTGGATAAACGCCATCTGCGCAGCCTCCTTCCAGCAAGCATGCTTGCTTGACATCCTATCGTTTGCGTGTCTTTCATCGCCAAGGGAGTTGCAATTCCGTCCGCAGCGCCCCGGCGAAGTACAACGAGCCTGCGGCGATCACCACGCCATCCTCCCCTGCCAGGGAAAGCGCCAGCGCAAGACCCTCCGCAAGGGTCGCGGCGGGCGTGGCATGGGCCCCACAGTCGTTCAGGCGTGCGGCGTATTCCGCAGCGGACAGGGCCCGCGGCGTGTCAGGGGTGACAGTCACGATCTCGCGGGAGAGATGCACCATTTGGGACAGCATCTCTGTTTGGAGCTTGTCCGACAGCACCCCGGTGAGCAGCACGCGCTTGCGCCCAGCCAGGAAGCAGTCCACATACCGCGTGAGCGCTTGCACCCCCTGGGGATTGTGCGCGCCGTCGATGAGGACGTTCCCGGCCCATTCCAGACGGGCGGGCCACACGGTGGAGGCAAGCCCCTGGCGCACAGCGGCCTCGGGGATGGTATACCCTTGGCGGCGCAGCTCCTCCACCAGGGCCAGCGCCAGCATGGCGTTGCGCTGCTGATACTGCCCCGCCAAGCCGATTCGCACCTTTTCCCAGCGCGTTCCCAGCTGGTAGGTGACCGTCGAGCCATGCAGGTCGCACTGGGCGTCCAGGATAGCGCACTCATCCAGCTGGGTGAGCGGGGCGCACTGCTTTTCCGCCGCTTCGGCAAAGACGCGGCGGACGCTCTCCTGCGCGGGATAGCACACCACCGGCACGCCATGTTTGATGATGCCGGCCTTTTCCCCGGCGATGGCCTCCAGGGTGTCCCCCAGGAAGCCCATATGATCCAGCCCGATGGCAGCGATGCCGCAGGCGATGGGGCGGATGACATTGGTCGGGTCAAGACGGCCGCCCATGCCCACCTCGACGATGGCGAAGTCGCACGCCTCCCCGTCGAAAGCCGCCAGGGCCAGGGCAGTGCCCATCTCAAAGGGGGTGACGAACTCCCCTTGCGCGCGGAGGGCTTCCGCCGCCTCCACCAGGGGGTTGCCGTACCGGACCATCAGCGCATCGGTCAGCGGGACGCCATTCAACCGGATGCGCTCCTGATAGTGCTGCAAAAAGGGAGAGGTATACAGGCCCACCCGATAGCCCGCCGCTTGCAGCACGCTGGATAGCATGGCGCAGGTGCTGCCCTTGCCGTTTGTCCCGGCGATGTGCAAAAGCGGCGTTTTCATGCTCACACCCATATGTTCAAGCAGCCCCGACACATGGCGGAAGCCCTGCTTGCTGCCGGTCTGGTAGCTGCCGTGGATGGCGTCGATCACCTGCTGCGCGTTTCGCATAGGTCTGCTCCTTTGCGGGGATGTTTCGTGGTTTCTGAATGAAGATTATACCACATCCGGGCGGATGTTGCAATCGTTGAAATCGCGCAGCGCCAAAACGGAAAACGGCATGACCATATCAGCCATGCCGCGGGGAATGTTGACAGGGCCTCCCCTACCCATTTGACTTCACTTGGTTTACATGGATTCCTTGAGCTCCGCCATGCGCTTGACAAGCTGCTCCAGCTTTTGCTGATTCAGCGCCAGCTTGGCCTTCTCCTGCTCCACCACAGCGGCGGGCGCTTTGGCCACGAAGCCCTGATTGTTCAGCTTGCCCTCCGCACGGGCGATTTCCTTCTGCAGATTGTCCAGCTCCTTTTGCAGACGGGCAAGCTCCTTGTCGAAGTCCACCAGGTCGCCCAGGGGGATGTAGATGGTGGCGGCTTCGGTCACGGCGGACACGGTCTTTTCGCTGCCCAGCTGATCGGGAGTAATGACGCGGGTCTCGCTTGCACCGGCCAGGCGACGGAAGTACATGTCGGAGTCCGCCAGCGCATCCGCCCAGCCCTCGTTGGCCACGAACATCATGTGCGTACGCTTGGAGGGCGCCACGTTCATCTCCAGGCGGAGGTTGCGGATGGTGCGGATCATCTCGATCACGCCGTTCATCTGCTTTTCGTCCGCAGAGAAGTCCAGCTCGGGCTTGATTTCCGGCCACGGCTTGAGCATCAGGAAGCCCTCAGCGCCCGGCAGGGATTTGTACACCTGCTCGGTCATGTAGGGCATGAATGGGTGGAGGAGCTTCAGCAGGCCTTCCAGCACGTAGAGCAGCACGCCCTGCACGGCCTTTCTGGCGTCCTCGTCCTCCCCGTTCAGGCGGGACTTCGCCAGCTCGATGTACCAGTCGCAGAACTCGCTCCACGCAAAATCGTAGATGCGGTTCGCAGCCAGGCCGAACTCGCCCTCCTCCATGTTGGCGGAGATCTGACGGGCCGCGTCCTGGAAGCGGGAGAGAATCCATTTGTCGGCGGTGGTCAGCTTTTCGATCTGCATGTCGACCCGGTCGGTCACGTTCATCAGCACGAAGCGGCTGGCGTTCCACACCTTGTTGGCAAAGTTGCGGGCGGCCTCCACCTTGGCCTCGGAGTAGCGGGTGTCGTTGCCGGGGGACACGCCCATCACCAGGGAGAAGCGCAGCGCGTCGGCGCCGTACTTGTCAATGACCTCCAGGGGATCCACGCCGTTGCCCAGGGACTTGGACATCTTCCGGCCCAGCTCGTCGCGCACCAGGCCATGGATCAGCACGGTATCAAAGGGCGGCACACCCTCCATTTCCTCCAAGCCCATGGTGATCATGCGGCTCACCCAGAAGGTGATGATGTCATAACCAGTCACCAGCGTGTTGGTGGGATAGAAGTACTTGAGGTCCTCGGTCTGCTCGGGCCAGCCCAGCGTGGAGAAGGGCCACAGCGCGGAGGAGAACCAGGTGTCCAGCACGTCCTCATCCTGGTGGATGTTCTTGGATGCGCACTTCTGGCAGCAGCAGGGATCATTGCGCAGCACCATCATTTCGCTGCAATCATCGCAGTACCACACGGGGATGCGGTGGCCCCACCACAGCTGGCGTGAGATGCACCAATCGCGGATGTTCTCCATCCAGTGCATGTACTGCTTGGAGAAGCGCTCGGGCAGGAACTGGGTCTTGCCGGAGGTCACAGCCTCGATGGCGGGCTTGGCCAGCGGCTTCATGGACACAAACCACTGCTTGGATACCATCGGCTCAATCACCGTATGGCAGCGGTAGCAGGTGCCCACCTCGTGGGTCAGGGGCTTCACGGCCTTGAGCAGGCCCAGGGCGGTCATGTCCGCCACGATGACCTTGCGGGCTTCCTCGGTGGTCATGCCGGCGTACTTGCCGCAGTCGAGCACTTCCAGGTTCTCGATGTCATTGGAGGCATCCTGCGCGCCGGTCATGTGTCCGTCGTAGGTGAACACCCGCACCAGCGGAAGGTTATGGCGAGCGCCCACCTCGTTGTCGTTGGGGTCATGGGCGGGGGTGATCTTCACCACGCCGGTGCCCTTGGTCATGTCGGCATGCTCGTCGCAGATGATCGGGATCTCCCGGTTCACCAGGGGCAGCATCACGTGGCAGCCGTGCAGGTGGGCGTAACGCTCATCAGCAGGGTTGATGGCCACGGCGGTATCGCCCAGCATGGTTTCGGGGCGGGTGGTGGCCAGTTCCAGCAGCTCGCCGGTCTCCTTCACGGGGTAGAGCAGGTGCCAGAAGTTGCCCTGCTTCTCCTCGTAGGTCACTTCTGCGTCGGAGATGGAGGTGCCGCAGCAGGGGCACCAGTTCACCAAACGTGCACCGCGGTAGATGAGGTTCTTCTCGTACAGGCGGCAGAAGGTCTCGCGCACGGCCTTGGAGCAGCCGTCGTCCATGGTGAAGCGCTCGCGGCTCCAGTCGCAGGAGATACCCATGCGGCGCTGCTGGTGCACGATGCGTCCGCCGTAGTCCTCCTTCCACTTCCACGCCCGCTTCAGGAAGCCTTCACGGCCCAGGCTTTCCTTGGTCAGGCCTTCCTTCGCCATGGCCTCGACGATCTTCACCTCGGTGGCGATGGCGGCGTGGTCGGTGCCGGGCAGCCACAGGGTCGGGTCGCCCTTCATGCGGTGATAGCGGATGGCCGCGTCCTGCAAGGTGCAGTCCAGCGCATGGCCCATGTGCAACTGGCCGGTGATGTTGGGCGGCGGCATCACGATGGTGAAGGGCTTCTTGCCTTCCACACGATGCGCGGTGAACGCGCCTGCTTCTTCCCATGCCTGGTAGATTTCGCCCTCCAGCGCCTGGGGATTAAAATTCTTTTCCATTTCCATGATTAACACCTCTATGTTCTCGTAGTCAGAAACTCACAGACGGCTCATGCGGGCGACCGCGCTCACAAGGCGGTTGGCTTTGTGGTTCATACGGGTCACCTCCTCAATACACAATTCATACAAAGGCAAGAATCCAACTCAGGATCGCCCCCGCAATTCCAAGGAAACGCAGGACAAACGCCCAACTCGGACAGCCACGCTTTTCAAGGGCTGGTGCTATCCAACCGAATGCCAGCACACATACCGCCATCACAATGAAGCCGCTGATGCTGAACAGGTTTGGGCTGTAGCCCAGCCCTCGATTACGCATATCCTTCCTCCAAAACGCAAAGCAACCCCATCCCGAAGGACGGAGCTGCTCCGTGGTACCACCTTGCTTCGCAAACGGACATCTGAAGAAAATCAGACGAGGTCTGCCTCACATGCGCGATAACGGGCGCAACCCGCGCCAACCTACTGACAGAGAATGGAGGTTTTTCCTCTCCGTACCTGCGTTCAGATAGCGCTCTGTGAAGCGACCTTCCCCCATTCGACACGTAAGCAGCCTTCCAGCCGGTGAACCGCTCTCTCTATCCGCACGGACAATGGGGTACTCCTCTTCATTTGCGAGCTGTGTACTTTTATGATGACTCAATTCCCAGCCTTAGGCGTTCTTTTCCTCGTTCATCACGACGACCTGTACGCCCTTGTAGTAACCGCACTGCTTGCAGACGCGGTGGGCCAGCTTCATCTGGTGGCACTGGGGGCACTCGACGATGGCGGGCGCGGAGAGCTTCCAGTTGGCCTGACGGCTGTGCTTGCGAGCCTTAGAGATCTTTCCCTTAGGAGTAGCCATTGTTACACCTCCTCATCCTTTTATGGGGCAGCGCTTGCTGACCTCAGTTTTCTGCGTTGTCAGACTTTTCAGCCAGCAACTGCTGCAATGCCGCAAAAGGACGCTGAACATTCAGTTCGTCCTGGCAAAGCGTAGTAAGCACGTCCTCCCCCGAGCCAATGGTCACATCTGCTCCGGCGTACATGCCAAGGCCCGGGCAGTCCTCCTTGCACAGAAAGCGCATGGGCAGATTGAACATGACGTAGAACAGCGTCAGCTTGTCGAGCTCGATGGCGCCGCCGTTGTAGGCGAAGCTCTCGTCGTCCTCCGGGTCGCCCCCATGGATGAAGGTTTCGCGGAAGTCGCCCTCGACCGTGCTGATGGCAGGAGCAAGACATTTGGCGCATTGGGCGTGAGCCACCGTGATAAGCTTTCCTTCCACCGTGACGCTGCCATCCTCACCGGCGACCAGCTTGCCCTTCAGCTGCACGGGATCAAAGGTGATCTCGCTGCCGCTGACTTCCTGGGGAGCCAATTCCTGCTCCGCAGAGAAGGCATATTCCGTACCGGGATTCCGCAGTGCTTGGAGAACATCCAGCTTCAAGTGCTCACCACCTCAAATTAGACCGCTTGTAATTATAGAATTTTTCCGCCGATTTGTCAACACCTTTGCAGCAGAAAATCGCCGTTTCCGGGGGAAATCATGAAATAATTTTATGCCATGACTTCCCTCCGGAAGGAATGCGCATTCGCGGCGCTTACTTGGCGTTCTCCACCAGTTCCTTGGTGTCGCGGGCGATCATGATTTCCTCGTTGGTGGGGATGACGCACACGGTCACCTTGGAGTCGGGCGTGGAGATGACGACCTCCTTGCCGCGGCAGTTGTTGGCTTCCTTGTCGATCTTGATGCCCAGCCAGCCAAACTCCTCCATGACGGCTTCGCGCAGCTCCGGGCCGTTCTCGCCGATGCCGGCGGTAAAGACGATCACGTCCACACCGTTCATCGCGGCGATGTAGGAGCCGATCAGCTTCTTGATCTGGTAGTGGAGCATGTCGCGGGCCAGCGCGGCGCGTTCGTGGCCGCCGTCGGCCAGGCGGTCGATGTCGCGCATATCGGAGGTGCCCTCACCCGCGATGCCCAGCAGACCGGACTGCTTGTTCATCAGGTTCAGCACCTGATCGACGGTCATGTTCTTGTTGTTGGCGATGAACTGCACCACAGCGGGGTCGCAGGAGCCGCAGCGGGTGCCCATCAGGAGGCCCTCAAGGGGCGTGAGGCCCATGGAGGTGTCCACGCACTTGCCGTCCACCACCGCGGACAGGGATGAGCCGTTGCCCAGATGGCACACGATGATCTTCTTGCCCACGGGGTCGATATTCAAAAATTCGCACACGCGCTTGGACACATAGCGGTGGGACGTGCCGTGGAAGCCGTAGCGGCGCACGCCCATGTCCTTGTAGTACTCGTAGGGCACACCGTACATGAAGGCCTTGGGGGGCATGGTCTGATGGAAGGCGGTGTCGAACACAGCCACCTGGGGCGTGGTGGGCATGACTGCCTCGCAGGCCTCAATGCCCATCAGGTTGGCGGGGTTGTGCAGTGGGCCCAGGGGGATATACTTGCGGATGGCCGCCTTGACCTCGTCAGTGATGATGCAGGAAGCGGTGAATTCCTCACCGCCATGCAGCACGCGATGGCCCACCGCGCCGATCTCGTCCATGGACTTGATCACGCCGGATTCCATCAGGGCCTTGAGCATCAGCTGGCAGGCCACCACATGGTCCTTGATTTCCTGCTCATACTGGACGGTCACATTGCCGTCGGCATCCTTCTGCTTGAGGTTCGCGCCAGCGATGCCGATGCGCTCCACGCCGCCCTTGGCGATCAATTCCTCATTGTCCATGTTCACCAGCTGGTACTTCAGGGAAGAAGAACCGGCGTTGACGATCAAAACCTTCATGGTGATTGCACTCCTTATTTCATTTCTTCTGAATCATTGGTCTTATCAGCGGCAGGGGCCGCCTCAAATTTGAGTTTGAACTGCTCCGCATAGGCCTGAGCCGCAGAGCCCGCCGGGGCGATGATGGTCGCGCTGCCAGCGATCTGCCCGATTCCACCGTCCTCCCCGCCGCCCAGCTCCACCGCGCTGGCGGGGAGCGTCAGCCGGGAGAGCCGATACGCATGCAGCAGCGCACCGGCATTGATCGATTTCACGCCTTCGGGGACGACAACCTCCGTCAGCGCCCCCATGTCCATGAAGGCAAAGGCGTCGACGGATTCCACGCCCTCCGGGATGGTGTAGCTTGTCCGCTCCTGATTGACGCAGTAGTGGATGAACCGCTTCCCGTCGTCGCCAAGCAGCACCGCGCCGTCATCCAGCGTGGTAAAACACGCATTATCCTCAGGGACGATGATCTTCTCCAGACTATGAGCCATAACGAAGTTCATACCCGCCAGCGTCTGAAGTGATGCGGGCAGGCGCAGCTCTGTCAGGTAGAAGTTGCCCCAGAACACGCCTTCCCCAATGGCCAAAACCGAATCGGGGATGTCCAAATCCAGCAGCCGGAAGCAGCTTTCCAGCATCGCGCTGGGAAGCTCCGTCAGGCCCTGGGGCAAATGCAGCGTTTGCAGACGGTCACAGCCGGAGAAGCAGAAGTCGCCGATGTCCCGCACGCTGTCCGGGATGGACACCCAGGTCACGCCGGCTTCATAGAAGGCCTTCTCAGCCAGGGCCACAACGGGCTTGCCGTCGATCTCCTCCGGCACCGCCACGCGATGCTTATCGCCAATGTAACGGGTGATGGTCACACCGCTTTCATCCGCGGTGTACTCATAATCATCCGTGTTGCAGCTGGGGGCGGTCTTGGCCTTCACCAGGTGGAGGGTGGATGCGATCTCCCGCATGTTTGCCGCGAAGGCTTCGTCCGCCAGCGGGTACATGACGAAGTACAAATCGCCGCCATCGGCCACCCAGATCATCTCATAGCCCTGCCCGGTCATATCCACGCGGACAGCAGGCAGATCGTTGATCTCGTAGCGCTCCAGCACCGTGCTGACCTCGGTAACATCCGCCCCGCCCAGCACCTGGCGAGCATTGCTCACAAAGTCGCTTACATCAGCGTCTGTGCGGCGGAACAGGTGGTTCTTGGGGATGTAAGCCAAGATCGCCGTGCTTTCCATGGACATGCTGCCATCCGCTGACACATAGGCAAAGGGGTAGGACATCTCCAGGATGAAGGACTCGTACTCGTTGGGAATCTCCACCCAGGCGTTTCCGTCCAGCGTGCCGGGATACAGCGAGTAATAGGGAATAACTGGCGTTTCCGCTTGCGCACACGCAATGAGCATGAACAGGGCAGACAGGAGGGAAAGCATACGCTTCATCATTGTATTCACCGCTTTCTTTCGTCGTGAGGATACCATCTGAGGAAACCATCTATGGATATGACGAATCAGTCACGCGGTTTATTCCATTTTTCTGCGTATCTGAGCAAGTTCTTCCTGAATGCGCAAAACCGGCGGAGGGTATCGGCCACTCCGCCGGGAAGGGATTACTTGACGATTTCGCCCATCTGAGCGCGGCCACAGGCGGCGGCGTTGCTCTCGTCGGTGTCGATGTGCATGGCCAGGGCGAACTTGTCGCTCACGCGGACAACCACATCGCCAAAGATGGTGGTGCGGCCCTCGGTCTCGACCTTCACGCACACCACGTCCTTGTCAGCCACGCCATACTCGGCGGCATCGGCGGGAGTCATGTGGATGTGGCGCTTGGCAGCGATCACACCCTGGGTCAGCTCGACCTCGCCACAGGGGCCGACGAGCTTGCACGCGCCGGAACCAGCGGTATCGCCGGACTCACGGATAGGGGCATTCACGCCGATGGAGCGGGCGTCGGTCAGGGAGATTTCGACCTGGGTTTCCTTGCGGACGGGGCCCAGGATGGACACGCCGGTCAGGGTCTTCTTGGGGCCGACCACATCCACGCGCTCCGCGCAGGCGTACTGGCCGGGCTGGGACAGATCCTTCTTGGGGGTCAGCTGGTAGCCAGCGCCGAACAGGGTCTCCAGATCCTGCTGGGACACATGTACGTGACGGGCGGAGGTTTCCACAATGAACTGCTTCATATGAATCTTCCTTCCTTTCGGGTTGATTTCCCGACAATTATACCATTATTCACCGGGAAATTCAATGTCCTTTTCGGCTTTTTCGCGCGGAATATCGCACTTTCTACCCCTGCTGGCGCGCTGATACCATCAAGCTGACATACATGTGTCAAGTCGCGAAACGGCTGTGGATGATGCCGCGCATTTCGCCCTCGTGCCAGCGGGTGAAGGGCTCCTGTGCGCCGGGGGCGATACGGGATGCAGGGGTGCAGCGGCGAAACCGGGCAGGCATCGCCATCCCGGGCGGACATGGTCGCAGCTCATCGCCCATCATGTCGATTTCCGCCTCGTACAGGCCTTTATCCAGCCCCACGCCGATCTCCTGCACCGCGCCGTGCATCAATCGCAGATCAACCGGGCAGGCGTAGCCTTCGACGCGGGCGTTGCGGATGAGCATGCGCGTTTCCTCCCCTTTCCTCCCCTTTACTCCCCTGTCCGCACGAAAAGTGCCGCACCCATCAGGCACGGCACCATGCTTGCTTACTTGTCGTAGTTGACCACCAGGGAGAAGTCCGCTGCCTTCAGGGACGCGCCGCCGATCAGGCCGCCGTCGATTTCGGGCTGCGCCATCAGACCCTTGACGTTCTTGGGGTTCATGGAGCCGCCGTACTGGATGCGCACCTTGTCCGCGCACTCCTGGCCATACTTGCGGGCGATGGCCTTGCGGATCACGCCGATGGTCTCGTTGGCCTGCTCATCGGTGGCGGTCAAACCGGTGCCGATGGCCCACACGGGCTCGTAGGCGACGATCACGTCCGCCACCTGCTCGGCGGACAGGCCGTTGAGCGCCATGATGGTCTGGTAGTCCACCAGGCCGTCGGTCGCGCCAGCCTCGCGGACGTCCTTCATTTCGCCCACGCACAGGATCACCTTCAGGCCAGCGGCCACGGCCGCCAGCACGCGCTGGTTGACGGTCTGGTCAGTTTCGCCGAAGTACTGGCGGCGCTCGGAGTGGCCGATCACCACATATTCCACGCCGGCGGCCACCAACATGTCCGCGCTCAATTCGCCGGTGTAGGCGCCGGACTTGGCCCAGTGCACGTTCTGCGCGCCGACCTTGATGTTGGAGCCAGCCGCGGCTTCCTTTACGGCAGCAATGTCCACCGCGGGCACGCACACGACCACGTCGCAGCCAGCATCCGCCACCAGGGGCTTGAGCTCATTCACCAGGGCGGCAGCCTCGGCGGGAGTCTTGTTCATCTTCCAGTTACCGGCAATAATGGGCTTGCGCATTGGTATCACCTCATATTCTTATTTGCAGGAGAAAGCCGTCCCCGCACGGATACGGGGACGGTTGGTTGTTTCAATCGGGAATCAGGCCTCGTCCAGCGCGGCAACGCCGGGCAGAACCTTGCCCTCCAGGTACTCCAGAGAGGCGCCGCCACCGGTGGAGATGTGGGTCATCTTGTCGCCCAGGCCCATCTGCTCCACAGCCGCAGCGGAATCGCCGCCGCCGATGATGGTCACCGCGTCGGAATCGGCCATCGCCTGCGCCACAGCCAGGGTGCCCTTGGCCAGGGTGGGGTTTTCGAACACGCCCATGGGGCCGTTCCAGATCACGGTCTTGGCGGCCTTGACAGCCGCAGCGAAGAGTTCCTGGGTCTTGGGGCCGATGTCGCAGCCTTCCAGGTCAGCGGGGATCTTGTCAGCATCGCACACGGTGGTGGGCACAGCGGGATCGAAGGTGAACTCGGGCACGCACACGGTGTCGATGGGCAGCAGCAGCTTCACGCCCTTCTCCTGGGCCTTCTTCATCATGTCCTTGCAGTAGTCGATCTTGGTCTCGTCCAGCAGGGACTTGCCGATCTCATAGCCCTTGGCCTTGAGGAAGGTGAAGGCCATGCCGCCGCCGATGATGAGGGTATCGACCTTCTCCATCAGGTTGTTGATCACGTTCAGCTTGTCCTCGATCTTGGCGCCACCCAGGATGGCCACGAAGGGACGCTCAGCATTCTCCAGGGCCTTGCCCATCACGGAGAGCTCCTTGCCGATCAGGTAGCCAGCCACGTTGGGGCTGAGGAATTCGGTCACGCCCGCGGTGGAGCAGTGCGCACGGTGGCAGGAACCGAAGGCGTCGGACACGAAGCAATCCGCCAGGGAAGCCAGCTCCTTGGAGAAGGTCTCGACGTTCTTGGTCTCCTCCTTGCGGAAGCGGGTGTTCTGCAGCAGCACCACATCGCCGTCCTTCATCGCGGCGACGGCAGCCTTGGCGTTCTCGCCCACCACCTCGTCGTCATTGGCGAACACGACGGGCTGGCCCAGCAGCTCGGACAGGCGAACCGCCACGGGCGCCAGGGAGAACTTCTCTTCCGGGCCGTTCTTCGGCTTGCCCAGATGGCTGCACAGGATGACCTTGCCGCCATCGGCAATCAGCTTCTTGATGGTGGGCAGGGCGGCAACGATGCGCTTGTCGTTGGTGATCTTGCCGTCCTTCATGGGGACGTTGAAGTCCACGCGCACCAGGACGCGCTTGCCGGCAACCTGAATGTTGTCAATCGTCTTCTTAGCCATTGGAATGCACACTCCTTTAAAAATCGTCAAAGGGAAGAGGTTTTATTTGAGCGCCCGAGGGCGTACAAATCAGCGATGGTTGAGCAGGCGGAGCATCTCCCGGGCCGCGCCCTCGTCGGTGACGAGCAGGGCGTGGCGGTCGTGACGGAGCACCGCGATGATGGCCTCCGCCTTGTGCTTGCCCGCGGCCACGGCGATCATCCGGCAACCGGGGGAAAGCCGTGCCAGGTCAACGCCCACGCTGGAGGAAGCCAGCAGGCACTTGCCTTCCTTGTCGTAATACGCGCCGAAGGATTCGCCTACCGCGCCCTCCGCCAGGAGCCTGCGCGCCTGGGACGGGGCAAGCTTGCTGTCACGGAGCATTTCCTCCGCGCAGCCGATGCCATGGAGGATCACGTCCGCCCGCTGGATGAGCTCCATTACCTCGCGCACGTCGGGGAGGCGGAGCATTTCCTGCTTGGCGGCATCGTCCATATAGTCGGGCAGGTGGATGAGCCGGTGATGTCCGCCCAGGTGCTGGGCGATTTCCGCCGCCAGCGTATTGGCCTGGGTATGAACGGCTCTGCCCCAGCCGCCGCGGGCCGGAACCACCATCACATGCAGGGGGGACGGGCTATGCATATGGCGAGCGGTTGCCGCCATGGTGGAGCCTCCCGCCACCGCCAGGGTCGCGCCGGAATGGAGCATGCCGCGCACCCGTTGCGCAGCAGCCCGGCCGACCTCGTCAATGACGGCCTCGTCCTCATCAGCATTGCCGGGGATCACGCAGACACGGCCGATCTGCAGGCAGTCAGCAAGCGCATCCTCCATGCCGGTCAGGTTATTCAGCGCATGGTTGAAGGCCTGTACGGCAGGAAGCAGGTCACGGGCCTTGTCGGTCAGAGCCATCCCAGCGGGGTCAAGGGTAATGAGACCCTGCTCCCGCAGCGTGTTGGCGCAGGCGCGGATCTCCCGCTCGGTCAGGTGCAGCTTGACGGCCAGCTGACGCCGCCCCACCGGCGCCATCGTCGCGATGCGCTCCAGCACGAGAGCGCGCTGTGCCAATTCTGATACGAGGTCTGGCGCAAGGGATTGCATCAGCCCAACGAATTCGTTTTGCATCATGCCTCCTTGCCGCAGCGGGTCGTATGAAAAGCCTACATGGATATATTACCACGTTTCTGCCAGGTTGGCAAGAGCCCGGCGGGCCGAAAAGCGCCCGGGTGTCGGATTTTTTGACAGAAATTTCACGATTTCCCTGCATATCCTGTACCGGAGGTGATGTCCCGATGGCTTCCCCTGCCTGGTTGAGCGTCGGCGTGCTCTGCGTCACGGCGCTGCTGCTGACCTGCTTTGCACTGCGGTATGATCCGCAAAAACCCCATGCGCGTTATCTGCGGCACGGGGTTGTGGGCCTGTTGCTGCTGTGTGTGTGGAACCTGCTGCCCCTGCCCCATCTGGGGGTGAATCCCCTGTCGGTGATGGTAACCGGGGCGCTGGGCGTGCCAGGACTCGGGCTGATGGCGGTGATGAACCTGCTGCCGTGAGCTTAGCAAGCCATGATCTTAGCAGGTCACGATTTCGATTCCCTCGATGGCTTCCTGAATCAAGCCCTCCACGTCCAGCTGGCTTTCGCCCTTGAGGATCATGTCCAGATGGGGGTGGGTTGCGGGATGGCGGGGCGTAAAGACGGTGCAGCAGTCCTCGTAGGGCAAGCTGGAGGTCTCCATCGTGCCGATTTTCTCCGCGATGGCCACGATTTCCGCCTTGTCAAAGCCGATCACCGGCCGGAACACGGGCATATCCACCACCATATCGGTGGTGCCCAGGGCCGTCATGGTCTGGGACGCCACCTGGCCGATGGATTCACCGGTGATGAGGGCCTCCGCGCCCTCGCTGCGGGCCACGCGCTCGGCAATGCGCATCATGAAGCGGCGCATGATGAGGGTCGTGTACTCCTCGGGGCACTTCTCGTGAATCTCCATCTGAATCTTCGTGAAGGGCACGATGTGCACCCGGATGCCGCAGCAGCTCTCGCTGAGGATGCGGGCCAGGTCGAGCACCTTCTCCTTGGCGCGGTCGGAGGTATACGGGTAGGAATGGAAGTGCACCGCGCTGATGTGCACGCCGCGCTTGGCGATCATCCACCCCGCCACCGGGCTGTCGATGCCACCGGAGAGCAGCAGCGTCGCCTTGCCGTTGGTGCCCACCGGCATGCCGCCCACCGCCGGGATCACCTTCACATACAGGTAGGCATGGTCGCGAATCTCGACGTTCAGCACATGGTCGGGATGCTTCACGTCCACGCTCAGGTGCTTGTTCGCCATCAGCACCCGATGGCCGATTTCGCCGTTGATGGTGGGGCTATCCAGCGGATAGCGCTTGTCGGAGCGACGGGCGCTCACCTTGAAGGTGCCGCGTAGCTCCGCCATCATGGCAACAGCCTGGGCTGCCACGGCCTGGAAATCCTCCTTGGGCATCTCGATGGCGGGGCAGACGCTGTGCACGCCGAAGACCTTCGTCACCCGGCGGATGGCCTCATCCTGGTCATCATAGTCGGTAACGAAGATGCGGCTGTCGTTGAGGTACACGCTGGCGCCCAGGTCCTGTACGGCGCGCTTGACACGCTTGACCAGGGCACGCATGAAAACAGGGCGGTTCTGCCCCTTGAGAAAGATCTCGCCATAGCGGACGAGCAGCAGTTCGCGCATGTGGATGACTCCTTATCGTCTGACAAATGCTTTGAGCAGGTCGTAATGCTTCCGGATGGCGGCGATGGTGTAGTCGATCTCCTCCTCCGTCACCGCGGGGCAGAGGGAGAAGCGCAGCGCGCAGTCGGCCTCGGCGGTGGACAACCCCATCGCCGTGAGCACGGAGGACACCTTCTGCTTATGAGCCCCGCAGGCGCTGCCGGCGCTGACGTAGACCCCCTCCCCCTCCAGGGCGAAGAGCATCGTCTGGCTGCGGACGGGAGACAGGGTCACGTTGAGGATGTGGGGCGCACAGGCCGGATCGTCCAGCGCAGGGCCATTGAGCTTCGCCATGGGAACGGCGGCCTGGATACCAGCCCAAAGCCGCGCCTTGAGGGCCGTCATTTGGGCCGCAGCGTCCTTTGGGTAGGTGCGGACGGCCTCGCCCATGCCGACGATGCCAGGGACATTCTCCGTGCCGGAGCGCAGCTCGCCCTCCTGCCCGCCGCCAAAGACGATGGGCGCGACGCGGTGCCCCTTGCGCAGGATCAGCCCGCCCACGCCCTTGCTGGCGTGCAGCTTATGCCCGGAAAAGGCATAGGACTGTATCCCCGATTTGCCAAAGTGGAAGGGCACGCGCAGAAAGCCCTGCACGCCGTCCACATGGATGGCAGCCTTCGGGCAGAGGCGGTCGCGCAGCTTCACGACCTCCTCGATGGGCTGAATCGCGCCGACCTCGTTGTTCACCTGCATGAGGGTGATGAGGTGCACGTCCTCCCCCAGCATGGCTTCCAGCCTGTCCAGGTCGCACACGCCGGTTTTGGTCACGGGGATGTGCGCCACCCGATGGCCCATGCGCTCGATTTCCTGGGCGCAGTTGAGCACCGCAGGATGCTCCACGCTGAAGAGCAGCACGCGCCCGGGCTTCTTCACCGTGCGGAGGTAGCCCAGGATGCCCAGGTTATCTGCCTCCGTGCCACCAGCGGTGAACACCAGGGTATGCCCCGATGCGCCGGCGGCCTTCAGGCAGCTTTCACGTGCGGCGTTCATCAGCTTTTCCGCCTGCATGGCGGGCTGATAGAGGGCACTGGGGTTATGCCAGCTTTCCGTCAGCACCCGGAGCATAGCAGACACCACCGCATCCGACGGACGGGTGGTGGCGCTGTTGTCCAGATATACATTTCTGCTTGGCATGGGCGTCAGTTCTCCTGATGAGCGCCGTAGGGCAGGTAGTGCTTGATGTAGCCCACCATCTCCTCGCTGGGCTCAAAGACGATGACACTCTTCTTGCCCTCCTTGGAGAAGGCCAGGTAATAGAGTTCCGCGTTGCGGTTGAGGAACCAGCGCAGGTGCTTGACGTCGTTGCCGGAGGTGTGGCGGCGGAAGGAGCCGCTCTGCACCTTGCCGAAGGCATCCACCTTGGCCACGTTCAAACTGCCCAGGGACTTGCGTTTTTTGTTGTTGAACACCATGGCGAAGTCCAGCGCGCCGTTGGTGAAGGTGTATTCATACTCGGTGCGGAATCTGTCGTGGGTTAACCACAGATACACCGCGATGCCGATGAACAGCACCGTCGAAATGATGGTGCCCACGCCAAAGGCATAGAAGAGCATCTGCAGGCTCATGAAGCCCAGCAGGGCAGAGCCGATCATCAGCACCCAGCTGGCGTAGTACAGGAATTCATCCAAGCCGCGGTTCTTCTTCGTCACGACCTCTTCCAGAAAACGATCCATTGTTGTTCCTCCTGATATTGATGTTCAGCCCGGTGCGCGGGCTGTGCGTCACAGGTAAATAAAGGCAAGCGCCGTCAGCAAGCCGACCAGGAAACCGCCTGCGACCTCCACCTTCGTGTGGCCGACCAGCTCCTTGAGCTCCTTGTCGGTGATGGGCTGCCCATCCACAAACACCTTCTGAATGATCTCATTGAGCACCTGGCCTTGCACGCCGGTCTCGTGGCGCACGCCGGATGCGTCATACATCACGATGGCCGAGAGCACCACGGAGATGGCGAAGGCTGCGGTATCAAAGCCCTCCGTCGCGCCGACCATCATGGCCAGGGAGATCACGAACGCAGAGTGGGAGGACGGCATGCCGCCGCTGCCAAAGAATCTTCCCCAGTCCAGCTTTTTCTCAATCAGCCAGTAGGTGGGGATTTTCATCGTCTGCGCCACAAACCATGCCGTCAGCGCGCAGATGAGCACGCGATTTTGCAAAACGCCCAGAATGTCGTGCATGCCCTGCCCCCTCTCATCTGTGATCACCACACAAAACGTAGCATATTGCTATTGTACTCTGTTCAGGGTGCTTTGCGCAAGGGTTTTGAGGAAATTTGTCTCCCCGGGAATACAATCAAGCGCGGAGATCGCCTTTTCCACCGCTTTTTGCGCGTCCAGCCGGGTTTGCTCGACGCCCTTGACAGCCACCCAGGTCATTTTGCCCTCCGCAGCGTCCTTGCCCGGGGTTTTGCCCAGGATGGCCGCGTCGCCCTCCACATCCAGCAGATCATCGACCATCTGGAAGGCCAGGCCCAGGTACAAGCCAAACTCGCAGCCGGCAGCGACGGTTGCGTCATCTGCCCCGGCCAGGAGCATCCCGGCCTCGATGGGGGCGGTGAGCAGATCAGCGGTCTTGTGCCGGTGGATGTAGTCCACCTTCTCCAGCGTGGGGGTGCTCCCCTCGCCCGTCACGTCCATCACCTGACCGGCCACCATGCCCGTGACGCCGGCACGGCGGGCAATGGCATGCGCCGCACGGACGGCGCGCATGTCGCCCTGTTGCACGGCGCTGCGCAGCATCAGCTCCATCGCGGCGGACAGCAGCCCGTCCCCCGCCAGGATCGCCATGCCCTCGCCATAGACCTTGTGGTTGGTGGGGCGGCCCCTGCGAAGATCGTCGTTGTCCATCGCGGGCAGGTCGTCGTGGATGAGAGAATAGGTGTGGATCATCTCCAGCGCGCAGGCGAAGGGCAGGGCCTGGGTTACATCACCGCCCAGCGCGTCGCAGCTGGATAGCAGCAGCACCGGGCGCAGCCGCTTGCCGCCCGCCGACAGGGAGTAATCCATCGCGTCAAGCAGCAACTGGGGAATCTCCCCCAGGGACGCCAGCTGCTGGGACAGCGCGGCTACCACCATTTGCTGGTACTCAGCGTAGGTTTTCATTCCTCCACCTCCAGTGGCTCCTCGACATCGGAGCCATCCGCGGCCTTGCGCAGGACAGTCAACCGCTGCTGGGCGCTTTGCAGCTCCTTTTCCAGCAGTGTCAAGGCCTGCATGCCCTCCTCGTAGCGCTGGAGCGCATCCTCCAGGGGCAGCGCGCCGCCTTCCATCTCGCCAATCAGGGCTTCCACCTGCGCCAAACGCTCCTCAAAGGTGGGCTTTTTCTTTGCCGCCATGGTCATTCCTCCGTTCAACGCTGACGCTGCCATCCCGGAAGCGCAGGGTCATTTGGTTGATTTCACCCGCCCGCGCGGCGCTGCTGATCACAGTATCGCCGTGTAGCACCAGGGCGTAGCCGCGCTCCAGCACAGCGGTGGGATTGAGCGCCGTCAGCCGCGCACGCGCACGGGTGAGCTGCTCCTGACGTGCGCGCAGACCCTTGTCCATCGCCGCGTCCAGGCGCATGAGCGCCAGGTGAAGCCGGTGAGCCTGAGTGGGGAGCTTCGCGTCCACCGCGTTATCAAGCCGCAGCCGCAGCGCCTCTGCTCGGGCCAGGAGCGCCGTGATGTGTTGCTCCGGCCGGACGGCTTCCATCCGGCGCTGCAAAGTGAGCAGTTCATACCGGCGCTGCTGCAATAGCGCCGACATCGCGTCGGACAGGTGGCGCTGCACACCATGCAGCCCATCGATGATCTCCCGCCGGTCCGGCACGGCCATCTCCGCCGCGTTGGAGGGCGTGGAAGCCCGGGCATCCGCCGCAAAATCAGCGATGGTGGTGTCCGTTTCGTGGCCCACCGCGCTGATAACGGGGATGGGGCTCTCCGCGATGGCGCGGGCCACGACTTCCTCATTGAAGGCCCACAGGTCCTCGATGGAGCCGCCGCCACGCCCGGTGATGATCACGTCCACCTCAGGGAGCTTCCCCGCATGCCGGATGGCCGCAGCGATCTCCTCCGCTGCGCCCTGACCCTGCACCGCAACGGGCAGCAGCACCAGCGCCACCCCCGAGTCGCGGGCAGCCGACACCCGCCGGATGTCATGGAGCACCGCGCCGGTCTGGGAGGTGACGACTGCGATTCTGCGCGGCCGCCAGGGCAAGGGGCGCTTGCGTGCCGCGTCAAAGAGGCCCTCCAGCTGCAATTTCTGCTTGAGCGCCTCAAACTGCTGGTAGAGCGTCCCCACGCCGTCCGGGCGCATGTTCTCGCAATACACCTGGTAGGTGCCGCTCTCCGGGTACAAACTGACCTGGCCGGAGACGATCACCCGCATGCCGTCCATGGGGCGCAGTGACATCCGCATGGTATTCTGGCGGAACATCACCGCGCTGATGCGGCAGCGCTCGTCCTTGAGGGTGAAGTACCAGTGCCCCGAGGAATGGCGCTTGAAATTGCTGATCTCCCCGCGAAGCCGCACGCTGCGCAGGGCCGGGTCGGCATTGAGCATGGCCCGGACGTATTCGTTGAGGTCGCTGACCTCCAGAATCCACTCAGGCATGGGCAGCCCTTTCCGCGGCCTCCACCGTGTTTTCCAGCAGCATGGTGATGGTCATTCGACCCACGCCGCCGGGAACGGGGGTGATGAAGCCCGCGACCTCCTTCACGCTGTCGAAGTCCACATCGCCCACGACTTTGCCGTCCGGCAAGCGGTTGATGCCCACGTCGATGACGATCGCGCCTGGCTTGACCATATCCGCCGTGATAAATTTTGCCTTGCCTACGGCAGCCACCAGCACATCCGCGCGGCGGGTGTGGGCCGCCAGGTCGGCTGTGCGGCTATGGCAGATGGTCACGGTGCAGTTAGATTGCAACAGCAGCATCGCCATGGGCTTGCCCACGATGTTGCTGCGGCCCACGACCACGGCCTCCTTGCCATTGAGGTCAACGCCGGTGCGGCGGATCATCTCCATCGCGCCCTTGGGGGTGCAGGCTACCACGCCGTGCAAGCCATTCAGGAGCTTACCAGCGTTGAGCACATGGAAGCCGTCCACGTCCTTCTCCGGAGCGATCACCGCCAGGGCGGCGGCTTCATCCAGGTGCTTGGGCAAGGGCAACTGCACCAGGATGCCATGGATGGACGCATCTGCGTTCAGGGCGCGGATGTGGGCTTCCAGCTCAGCCTGGGTGGTGTTCTCCGGCAAGCGGATGGCCACGGAATGCATGCCGACTTGCTCGCAGCCGCGTTCCTTGTTGCGGACGTAGATCTGGCTCGCCGGGTCCTCCCCCACCAGGATTACCGCCAGGCCGGGCTTCACACCCCGATTTGTCAGGGCGGCGACACGCTCCGCGATGCGGACGCGCAACTCCTCGGACATCATTTTTCCGTCAAGCAGCTGTGCGGACATGTTGATTCCTCCTCACAGGTTGTTTTCAGCGATCATTCGCCCCAGGATAGCATTTCGCCCAGGGGGATACGAAAGCCGATGGCCTCGTACATGGCGCGGTCGATGGGTGCGCAGCCCACGGTCAGCGTCTTTGCGCCGCTTTCCTGCCAGGCGAAGGCCGCCAGCGACCGCGCGATGCCCTGATGCCGCATTTCGGGCAGGATGTAGAAATCCTCAAACACACCGCTGGTATCATAGCAGTAGGTCGAAAACCCCAGGGTCACCGAGCATATGCCCAGTAGCTTGCCCTGCCCTTCGCAACCGTAAAACAGGATGCGCTCCTTTTCCACCGCATCTTGCAACCGCAGCAGGGCAGCTTCATCCGGCGCGTCCTCGCCGATCGCCTGCTTGTAGCGCAAGTGCAACGCCGTCAGCGCGGGCATATCAGCCACCGTCAACCGGCGGAAGGTGAAGCCGCTCATGCGCCAGCCTCCCGGAGCTTTTCAGCGCCGATGAGCGCTGTACCTACCGCGTTGTCCCCGGAATACTCCGGTTTGCCGAAGCAGACCCGCAACGTGTTGTCCCGCTTGCGGATGCGTTCGGTCACCAGCTCCCGGAACAGCGCCGAGGACGAAACGCCCCCCGCCAGCAGCACTTGGCCGATGCCGGTCTTGTCCGCCCCCGCGCAGACCATGCGAGCCACCGTCCGGGCCAGCAGGTCGTAGACCTCCCGGGCGATGTTCTCCCGAGGTAGCTCGCTGGAAGCAAGCCAGCGCCGCACCTGGGTTTCCGCGCCGGAAAAGTAGCAGTGCAGCCCGCCGTCGCGGGTGGTCATGGTCAGGCGGGCCTGGCTGACGCCATGGCGCGCCAGCTGCTCCAGATGGGGCCCGGCGGGGAAAGGCAGCCCCATGGCCACGCCGGTGCGATCCACCAGCTGGCCCGCGTGCAGGTCAAGGGTGCCGCCCAGCAGCGTCAGCTCGTCCCCCACCAGGGAGAGCAGCTCCGTCGTGCCGCCGGAGAGATGCACCGCCAACAGATCGCCCCCGGCAATGCCGCTGTCCACCTTGGCCGCCGCGATGTGCCCCCGCTGGTGGGTCGTAGAAAAACAGGGAACGCCAAGCATCGCAGCCAGGCCGCGACCCTGAGCGTCCCCAGCATGGAACACGGGCATGTATGAATCGGCTTCGTCCCTCGGGCGATCGGACACGCACACCGCGGCGATCTCGCAGCCGCGGATATGTGCCGAAAGCTCCTCCAGCCTTTCCGGCAGCGCGCGGACATGGTGGAACACGCCCTCGGACTGGCGCAAGCCCCGCTCGCCCAGCTTGACGGGCAGCAGCTTGCGGCAGGAGGCGATCACCTCGCCCTCCACCGTCACCGCCGCGACGGAGGTGGTGTAGCAGCTGGTGTCGAAGCCGATGACCACGCGCGTCACTGCGCGGCCTCCTTCTTGCGGAGGATGGTGCCCAGCACGCCGTTGACGAACCGCCCGGAGGTGGGCTCGGAATACCGCGTGGCCAGGTTGACCGCCTCGTTGATGGCGACGCTGCCGGGCACGTCCTCCTCGTGGAGGATCTCCCAGGCCGCCAGGCGCAGGATGGTCAGATCAACCTTGGGCATGCGGCTGACGTTCCAGCGGGGGCTGGCCGCCTGAATCTCCGCATCCAGCTCATCCAGGTGATTCAGCACGCCGTCCAACACGCGGGCGATGTACGCCTTGTCGGACTTGTTGGGCTCGTTGTCCGCAATCTCCACGCCGGGAAGCCCTTCGTGGCGCAGGGCCTCATAGACCATCGACAGGGTTTCCTCGCCGCCCTCGCCGCCGGCCAGGTTCTCAAAAATCATCTGCATCACAGCCGCACGGGCCGTACTACGCGCCATAAATGTGCACTCCTATCGCATCTCTTGGGTTGAATATCAGTCTTGGCGAATTGCTTCATCCGTGTCGGTGGCTTCAGGGCGGGCCGCTTCGGCTGCTTCCTCCGCGCCGATGGCCTCGACGACCTCCAGCACCGCGTTGGCGTCAATGGCTTCGGCGGGCAGCTCCTCCTGGGCGACTTCCTCCGCGTACTCGGCAGCGGGCGCTTCCACCTGGGCAACGGCTTCCTCCGCCTGGGGCTCAAGCACCAGCTCCGGCGGGGCGGGCACGAATACGGGTTGATCCTCCGCGCCAAAGAGGCGCTGATGCAGCGGACGGTCGTCCTCCTCCGCCGGGATTTCGGGCATCTCAGGAATCACCGGCAACACGGGGATGCTCACCGCGGGGGCGTCCTGGGGCGTTGCCGCTTCCGCAGGGGCGGGCGTTGCTTCCTCAGGGGCGGGCGCTGCTTCCACGACGGGCACACCCGCTTCGGGCGCTTCCTCCACAGGGGCAGGCATCGTCACGGGTGCTTCCCGGATGGTTTCGACGGGCTGCTCCACCACGGCGGCAGCCGCAGCGATGGTGCTTTCCACCGAGTAGGGGGATTCTGCCACGGTTTCCTCAGTGTTCTCGACCATCACGCGCACCTCATGCACGTCCAAGCCGGTACAGGTGTTGACATACTGCTTGATCTGCTTTTGCAGCGCGCCGATGGCCAGGGGGATGTTGACCCCGGCGGCCTCCTCAACGCGCAGGAGGATCACGATGCCGTCATGCCGGGCGGCCACGGAAATATCCGCCCCGGCGATCATCTCATGCTGGCGGACGCAGGTCTGCACCAGTCCCTCGATGGACTTGACCGACACACCGATCATGCCGTTCTCGCCCTTTTGCATCACATAACCCTTTTGCTGCATGGCACGCCGGGTGGAGAGCATCAGCAGGCAGCACACGCCGCATGCGCACAGCAATATGGCCAGCAGCAGCGTGACGAGCACGGCCAGGGGGTTGCCCGCATTCATCATCTGGGCTATTCTTGCCATCAGCTGAAGATGGAAGAAGGTTTCCGCCAGTGCGCAGAGGCTTGCCAGGCACAGCAGCACGCCGCCCACAGCCGCCAGCACGCGGATCACAACCGGCTTTTTCATCATCCATACGCTCCTTTCACACGTCTGCGCGGCCCGTTTGCGCCGCGAACTTCATGTCAGAAACGTAGGCGGTCACTCATCCGCCGCATCCTGTGCAGCGACCTTTTCGGCGGGATTTCCCTCCACCTTGGCCATCTCCGCCTTGGCGGATTCCAGCGCGGTGTGCTGCGCCTGGGAGGCAAAGGAGCTATTCTCCTTTTCAAAGCTCACGCCCTGCACATGCACGTCCACCCGGACGACATGCAGCCCGGTCATTTCCTCAATGGCCTTGTGCACGACCTCCTGCACGTCCTGCGCGACCTTCTGGATGGGCTTGCCATATTCGACCGTCACGTAGAGGTCCACGCTGGCCTCCTCCGTGCCGATCTCCACCTTCACGCCCTTGGTGACGTTCCGGTTCTTGCCCAGCAGACCGCCGTTGGGGGTATTGACCATGCTGGCGATGCCCTCCACCTCGGACGCTGCCACGCCCGCGATGATGGAGACCACCTCATTGGAATAAATGATGTTGCTGCCGGGCTCCTGATCGTTCAGGTCGAGGTTCATGGGCAGCGTTTCCTTCTTTGCCATTGAGTTGCACCTCCTGAATGGAAAAGTGGCGTTTTGCCACAATTTGGAACCAATGCTGTGCCAAGCCGATCCATTGCAGACCGCTTCGTACCATTATAGCATAGATTGCCCTGCTTGGCAAGTTTTCACGCGGGGATTTGCGCAATGTTCGCGGGACGTTCTCACCTGCGCTTGTGAGGGTGGCGCGGATAAAGGCATGCGGCGGGGACTGGATGTCCGCCGCCGCGAAAAGGGGTGTTGATTAAAATCGGGGTGCAGGGGGACTGATCGTCCGCCGCGTATGAGGTGTTGGTTGATATAAGGGTGCGGGGGGGACTGATCGTCCGCCGCTAATGGGGTGTTGATTGAAATTGGGGTGCGGGGGATACGGGGCTCTTTGGGAGCTGGGTTAGCTGTTTCGCGAATCGTTGATTCGCGAAAGGCGCGTGGGGTTGGTTTCGCCTGCGGGCGGAGCAGGGGCGCTGCCCCTGTACCCCGGCAGGGCCTCCGCGGCCCTGCACCCCGTAAGGGGCTTAGCCCCTTAACCCGTTTTTGTGTTATTTGGTTTCGACGGGGACGCATTTGATGTGCAACTCTTCCAGCTGCTTCTGCTCCACATAGCCGGGCGCGCCCATCATCACGTCCTGGGCGTTCTTGTTCATCGGGAAGGGAATGACCTCGCGGATGGTTTCCGCGCCCGCCAGCAGCATGACCATGCGATCCACGCCGGGGGCGATGCCCGCGTGCGGCGGCGCGCCATAGGTGAAGGCGTTGTACATCGCCGGGAACTTGGCCTTCACGTCCTCCTCGCCCAGGCGAACCATCTTGAACGCCTCGATCATAATTTCCGGGTCATGGTTGCGCACCGCGCCGGAGGACAGTTCCACACCGTTGCATACCAGGTCGTACTGGAAGGCGGTGATGCTCAGCGGGTCGATCTCACCTGATTGAGCCTTCTTGAGGATCTCCAGGCCGCCGTTGGGCATGGAGAAGGGGTTGTGGCAGAATTCCAGCTCGCCGCTCTCCTCGCCAATCTCGTACATGGGGAAATCCACAATCCAGCAGAACTCGTACTTTTCCCGGTCGATGTGGGCCGGGCAGAGCTCCGCCACCAGCTTGCGCAGCACGCCGGCGGTCTTTTGAGCGGATAGCTTCTTGCCGGCAGTCAGGCCGACAAAGGTGTTGGGCTTGAGGCCCAGCGCGGCGATGATCTCCGCTTCCTGAGGCTTGACGAACTTTGCAATCCCACCGGCGATTTCGCCCTTCTCGTCCACCTTGAACCAGTAAGCCTTGTTGCCGGCCACCACCTCCACATCCGCGCAGAGCTTGTCGATCTGCTTGCGGGTGGCGGTCATATCGCTGACGACCACGGCCTTGACCACATTCCCCTCAAAGGGGCCGAAGCCGCAGCCGCCGATCAGGTCGGTCACGTCGGTCACTTCCAGGTCGATGCGCAGATCGGGCTTGTCAGAGCCGTAGCGATCCATGGCCTCCAGGTAGGGGATGCGCTTGAAGGGCGCGGCGGAGGCGGTGTTGTAGGTGCCGTACTTGGCGAAGATCGGGGGCAGCACGTCCTCCAGGATGGCGAACACGTCCTCCTGGGAGGCGAAGGCCATCTCCATATCCAGCTGGTAGAACTCGCCGGGGCTGCGGTCGCCGCGGGCGTCCTCGTCGCGGAAGCAGGGGGCGATCTGGAAGTAACGATCAAAGCCGCTGGTCATCAGCAGCTGCTTGAACTGCTGGGGCGCCTGGGGCAGGGCGTAGAACATACCGGGATGCTTGCGGGCAGGCACCAGGTAGTCGCGCGCGCCCTCGGGGGACGACGCGGTCAGGATGGGCGTGGTGATCTCCAGGAAGCCGTGCTCGTTCATGGCGCTGCGCAGGGCGCTGACCACGTTGCACCGCATGATGATGTTCTTCTTGACCTCGGGGTTGCGCAGATCCAGGTAGCGGTACTTGAGGCGCAGGCTTTCGTCGGCCTCGGTGGAGCGGTTGATCTGGAAGGGCAGCTCGTTGTGGCGGCAGCGGCCCAGCACCTCGATCTTCTCCGGGACGATCTCGATATCGCCGGTGGGAAGCTTGCTGTTCTTGCTGTCGCGCTCGCGGACAACGCCGGTCACGGAGATGGTGGACTCCTTGTTCAGGCCCTTGATGGCCTTCATCTGCTCCTCGTTTTCGATCACGACCTGGGTGGTGCCGTAGAAGTCGCGCACGACCACGAAGGCCAGGTTCGTGCTCACCTCGCGGACATTCTCCATCCAGCCGGAAATCTGCACATGCTCGCCCACATTCGTGATGCGCAGCTCGTTACAGGTATGTGTACGGTTCTGCATGATGTGTTGCTCCTTTTGATGATCTTGATCCCCGCTCACCGCTTCAGCGGAATCCGGGTGTAGTATTCTGCTTCATCCTCATGGTGGATGTAAGCGCCGTTGGCAAGCATTACATGGAGGGACGCCGGATTCGTCTTATTGACCGAAAGATAGGCTTCCTCCTCGTCGATGAGGGGGGCGGCGATGCGCAGCATCAAGGCCAGCCCGGCCTTGCCCAATCCCCTGCCCCGGCAGCTGCGGCGGATGCCATAGCCGATATGCCCTGCGCCGTTTCGCAGCGCGTCGTTCAGCTGGGGACGCAACTTGAACACGCCCACCGCCTTGTCCTCTTCAAAGAGGATGTAATAGCTTTGCGGCATATGCCCCGGCTGCAAGCCGATGCCCTTGGCATACCGCTCGCAATGGGGCAGAAAGCTGCCCACAAATTCCTCGTAGGATAAGCCGTATCCACCATTGCCAAAGCCATTTTCACTGGGAAGATCCTGCATGCACTCGTAAATCGCTTCAGCATCCTTCAGGCACATGGGTCGCATGGTCAGCACGACACACCCTCCTTTCATCATATGTTGTATGTTGCCACAGCGGCAGCGCTCAGCCCAGCATCTGGCGGACGACTGCGTCGGCCTCCGCCAGGGGGGCGGTGCGCTCCTCGCGGGTGTTCATGTTCTTCACCTTCACAACGCCATTGGCCACCTCGTCGTCACCCAGGGTGATACACAGGGGCGCGCCGGTCTTGTTGGCGTACTTGAACTGGGCCTTCAGGCTGCGGCCGGTGTGATCCATATCCGCATGGATGCCCGCCTTGCGCAGCTGCTGCACCAGCGTGAAGGCATGGAGCTTGTTTTCGCCCATGTAGGTGACGAACACGTCGTACTGGTCTGGCCGGGGAATCTCCACGCCCTCGCCATCCAGCAGCATCAGCACGCGCTCGATGCCCATGCCGAAGCCGACGGCGGGCAGGCTGGGCCCACCCAGCTCCTCCACCAGGTTGTCGTAGCGTCCGCCCCCGCAGACGGTCAGATTGCCCTTGTCGGTGGTGGTAATCAATTCAAACACGGTCTTGGTGTAGTAGTCCAAGCCGCGGACAATGCGGCTATCCAGCTGATACGGGATGCCGCTCGCCTTCAAGCATTCCTGCAGCTGGGCAAAGTGCGCGGCGCACTCATCGCACAGCACATCCAGCATAGAGGGCGCGTCCTTCACCAGCTCCTGGCACTTTTCCACCTTGCAGTCCAGCACGCGCAGGGGGTTGCGGTCAAAGCGGGTCTTGCAGGTGTCGCACATGCAGGAGATGCGCTCGCCCAGGAAGCTCTTGAGCATCGCATGGTACTTCGGGCGGCACTTGGGGCAGCCGATGGAGTTGATGTTGACGGACAGATTCTTCACGCCC
>JAQXLU010000115.1 GCA_029012285.1 Clostridiales bacterium
TGACATCACCTACATGGACATTCTGGGCACCGACCCGGAGGATGTGGACAACACGGTGATCCGCCGCATCACGCTGGAAAGGGTGCATCGGGTGCTGACGACGCTCCCCCCGCGGGAGCGGCTGGTGCTGGAGCTGCGCTATGGCCTGGCCGACGGTAAACAGCATCCCCAGCACGAGGTGGCCCAGGTGCTGGGGATTTCAAGGAGCTATGTGTCCCGCGTGGAAAAGAAGGCCATCGAGCTGCTGCGCAGCGCCATCGAGGAGCCCGCAGCCGCGCCGGGGGAAACGATCACACCCCCACCGGCACAGCCCGGCCCGCCGTGAGGAGCGCCTGCTCGCACAGCTTGTCGCCATCCAGCACCAGGCGGCCGTTGATGAACACCTTCGCGATGCCAAAGGCCTTGCCCTGATCCGGCGTGGCGCTGCGCAGTTCAGCCTCGTCAAACACCGTCAGGTCAGCGAAGTACCCCGGGCGGATGTAGCCGCGCCCCGGCAGCTGGAAGCGGTCTGCGGTGGCGCCGGTCATCCGCCGGATGGTGTTGGGCAGCGTATCCCCCGTGCCCTTCAGGGCATCCTGGAGGAACTTGGGGTAGCAGTCGTAGATCGCGGGATTCTGCACGCCGTGGGGCTCCACCCAGGCGTCGGTCATGTAGAGGCAGTTTTCGTTGTGCTCAAAGTCGGAGATGATCTCCCGGGTGCTGTACGGGCCCATGTTCACGCGGCCCTTGAACTGGCTTGCCTCGCAGAGCATCAGGTAGGCCTTGAGGTCGGTCATGTGCTCCATCCGGGCGATCTCGTGCACGCTCTTGCCTTCGTAGCGCTCGTAGCCCGGGCCGATATAGGCCACCTCAATGTCCTTGAAGCCGAAGCCCAGCAGCAAACTGGAGGCATACACCAGCACGCTGAGCTTCAAGCGGTTGAGGGGCTTGCGCTTCTCCTCCGGGCTCATGGCCTGATACCACGCCGGGAGGATCACCGTGATGACCGACACGCCCAGCGTCTCGTTGTAGATGTCGAACATGGCGTCCACGCCCTGCTCGCGCAGCTCCTTCATGATGCCAAGGAACTCCACCTTGTCCCGGAAGGAGCGGCGGCCCACAAAGATGGCATGGGAGTATTGCAGCTTCAGCTTTGTCCCCTTGGCGATGTCCGCAAGCTCATCCACCGCGCGCAGCAGATGGGAGCGCCCCAGCAGCTCCGGGTAGGCCATCGACACGGCGGAGTTCGCCCGGGGATGCACCGTCAGCGGCCGGTTGTAGCGCACGCAGAGCTCCGCGACCTTCCGCAGCTCCTCCTTTTGCGCGTACAACCCGGGCTCATACATCAGCCCCAGGGAAATGCCCGCCGCACCCTGCTGCAGCGCCTTTTCCAGGATGGACAGCATGCCGGCCTCCTCCTGTGGGGTGAGCGGGCGATTGGCCTTGCCGCTCACAGCCGCGCGGGCCGAGCAATGCCCCGCCAGCAGGGCCAGGTTGCAGGGCATGCGCCCATCCACCGCGGAAAAGTATTCCGCCGCCGTGCCGTAGCGGCCCGTGGTTTCCTCAAAGGAGAACAAACCGCCGCCGAGCAAATCGGCATGGGGGGAATCCGGCTCAAAGCCGATGGCCGACAGCCCGCAGTTGCCCGCCACAAAGGTGGTGATGCCCTGGCGGATGAAGGGCTCGAAGGAGGATAGCGGCTCCTTGCGGATGGCGAACCAGTCGTTGTGGGAGTGTGCGTCGATCAGCCCCGGCGCGACCGACAAACCACCCAGGTCCATCACCTCTTCGCCGGGCAGGGGGGACAGCTTCGCCTCAACGGCCTGGATGCGGTCTCCCTCCACGCGGATGTCGCCCGTCCGGGGCATATCGCCGCTGCCGTCGTAGATCATGGCATTTTTCAAAAGCATGGGGATTCCTCCATTCAATCAGGGATTGCCCTTCATTTCCAGGCGCAGGATCTCCCGGGTAGGCCAGAAGGCGCATAGGTGCAGATGGGTGATGCGCGCGCAGAAGGGCTCGAACCGCTCCACCAGGATGGGCAGCGCGGCGCAGATCGTTTCCGGCGTGTCGATGAGCATGGTGGTATGGGGCGTCCAGGGGTGGCCCTCCAGGAAGGGGCCGCCGCAGGCCTGCTGGAGCGATGCCAGCGCGGGATTCACATCCGGTGCGGCAAAGAGTACCCGTCCGCCGGGGAACAGCCCGATGTGGCTGATGCGCACGTCCACCGGGGCGAAGGTCGCGCTCAGCCGCTTCGTCAGGGCGACGGCGGCTTCCTCCTCCTCGACGGGGAAGGTGGCCATGCTGATGTGGTGGTTGAGATTCTGCGTCTGCGTGCCGGTGAAGCCTGCGTCCTGCAGCGCGTTGTACCAGCCGTCCAGGCGGAACTGGCCCGCCGTGTCGTATTCGGCCATCAGGGTGAGGAAGGATTCTGCCATGGAATTCGCCTCTTTTGCGCTTTTCTGCATGATAGCACGGGGCATTTGTGCCTGTCAAGCAGGGTTTTTCCCCGCGGCGGCGAATAGGTACATATCACGCATAGGATCATGATTGCCTGTGACAAGGAGGAGAATTCCCATGGCTCTTACCCCCCATGACATTGCCAAAATGCTCGACCATTCCACATTGCAGCCCTTCCTGACGGAGGCTGACATTCGCAAGGGCTGCGAGCTGGCCCTGCGCTACGACTGCGCGTCCGTGTGCGCGCGCCCCTGCGATGTGCCGATTCTGGCGGAAATGCTCTCAGGCTCCGACGTGAAGGTCTGCACGGTCATCGGCTTCCCCCACGGCAGCCATGAAACCGCCATCAAGCTGAAGGAGGCCCAGCTGGCCCTGGACGAGGGCTGTACGGAGCTGGACATGGTGATCAACATCGGCAAAATGATTGCCGGGGATACCCTGTATGTGAAGAACGAGATCAAGCTGCTGTCGGACGCGGCCCATGCCAGGGGAGCGATTTTGAAGGTGATCCTGGAAACCTGCTACCTCACCGATGAGCAGAAGGTTGCCTGCTGCCGCCTGGCGGAGGAGGCCGGTGCGGACTTCGTCAAGACCTCCACCGGCTATGGCTCCAAGGGCTGCACCATCGACGATTTGAAGCTGATGCGCGCTTCCGTGTCCGGGCATGTGCAGGTGAAGGGCTCCGGCGGCATCCGCGACCTGGATACCGTGCTGTCTGCCCGGGCGGTGGGCGCCAGCCGCTGCGGCGTGTCCGCCACGGCGAAGATCATGGAGGAGGCCGAGAAGCGCTATGCTGAGGGCACGCTCCGGGAGGTCAGTGACCTGACGGAAATGAGCGGGGGCTACTGAGGTATCCAGGCATTGGCTTTTCGTTATCTGGCCCGCTGGATCGGAGAGACCGGCGGGCTTTTGTGCGGGATGGGGGCATCCGTCGCGAAATCCCCGCGGCCCTTGCAATTCCCGCCAAAACCCGCTATACTGAATCCAGCAAGAATTGGGAGGTCGCATACGGATGAACATCATCGAAAAATACGTGGAGCGGATGATGGCGGAGTCCACCCCGGACAGGCCGCTGTGGAATATCGAGCGCATTCAGGCGGGCAAGGCCAACGGCTGGAACTACATCGACGGGTGCATGATGATCGCCCTGCTGAACCTGCACCGCATCACCGGGCAGGCGCGGTACTACGAGTTTGCCGAGCATTTCCTGGACCATTATGTCATGGAGGATGGAAGCCTGCTGGGCTACCGCGAGGCTGACTACAACCTGGACAACATCTGCGAGGGACGGGTGCTCTTTGACGTGTACCGCATCAGCGGCAAGGAGAAGTACCGCCGGGCCATCGATACCCTGTACGGGCAGCTGAAGCGCCAGCCCCGCACCTGGGAGGGCAGCTTCTGGCACAAGGCCATCTACCCGAATCAGGTCTGGCTGGACGGGCTGTACATGGCGCAGGTGTTCTACGCCCGCTACACCACGGAGATGGATGACTGCCGCGGCTATGAGGACATCCGCAATCAGTTCTCAACCGTCCGCCAGCGGATGTTCGACCCGAAAACCGGTCTGTACCGCCATGGCTACGACGCCAGCAAAACTGCCTTCTGGGCGGATCCGGACACCGGCTGCTCCCGCAATCCCTGGCTGCGAAGCCTGGGCTGGTTCTCTGCGGCGCTGATCGACGTGACGGCGGAGATCGCCCCCGGCCATGAG
>JAQXLU010000116.1 GCA_029012285.1 Clostridiales bacterium
GTGAAATGGATGATAGCTGAAGTGTTTTCATTTGATACGAGGTGAATGGAGCTGCGCATCACTGCTGAAGGCGTTTTGTTCAAATAGGAATTGTTTTCCTGTTCTGTGTTGTGAACAAGCTGTGTAAGCGTGAGTTGTGGGTCGTACCTTTAACTATGGGATTCCCCACGTTCCCAGTTCGATACCGACTGAGGGCTTGTGTTCAGCCTTTCCCCCAATTCCGCTTGGGTCATGCCCGCCTCCTTTCGGCAGGACTGAATGAAGCGTCCGGTCAATTCCAAATTCATACGTTTCCCTCCCTGTTCACGGGGATGCGTCCTCCCCTGATACCGCTATGATAGCAGATAACGGGAGGATGGTAAAGCGAACGGCTATTGAGATGAGAGAGCCCTAAGTCAAGTGAAGCATGATGTACGTCGGGCTTTTTTCGTGGTGGACACAGCCCAGCCATCGTGTTATACTAATTGAAAACGCGGACCGGGGAGGAGATTGCTATGGAAACACTTGCGCAAGGCGTGATTGCCGCCTTGAAGGAATCCGGCCTTACGGTGGCTACCTGCGAGAGCCTCACCGGGGGGATGATCGCTTCCACCCTGGTGGATGTGCCTGGGGCATCCCAGGTGGTGCGGGGCGGGCTGGTCACCTATCAAACCGATACCAAGACCCTGCTGGCGGGTGTGCCTGCGGCGCTGATTGCCGAGAAGGGCGTGGTCAGCGCGGAGGTTGCTCGGGCCATGGCGGAGGGCGCGCGCGCCAAGCTGCAATCCGACATCGCCGTGAGCGCCACGGGCATGGCCAGCCCCGGAACGAAGGACGAGCCCCCGGCCGGGATGGTGTTTGTGGGGGTGTCGAGCGGGCGAGCAAGCCGCGCCATCCCGCTGCACCTGCAGGGCGACAGGGCGTCCATCCGCCGCCAGAGCGTCGAGGCGGCGCTCCGGGCCATCCTGAGAGAAGCAAATGATTGGAGAGAAGCAACATGAACTACAAAGGACTGTTCTGCCTGATCTTCACGCTGACCCATGGCTACCAGCTGGTTTTGTCCCTGGTGCAGTCCCGCAGCGCGAACAACCCGATCCCCGCCAACGTGGCGGATGTGTACGACGCGGACACCTACCAGCGCTGGCGCGCCTACAATGGCGAAAAGAGCCGCTTGTCCATCTGGCGGACGATCACCAGCTGGGTGCTGACGCTGCTGCTGCTCCTGAGCAACTTCCATGCGGCGGCGGCCAGCCTCTTCCCGCAGACGTTGTTCATGCAGCTCTTCGGGGTGCTCCTTGCCCAGACGCTGGTGGATACGCTGGTGTTTGTGGGCTTTGACTGGGTGGACACGATGGTGATCGAGCAGAAGTATGGTTTCAACCGCTCCACCGTCAAGACCTTCGTGGTCGACCAGGTGCGCTCCTTCGTGCTGGAGCTGCTGCTGAGCACGGGCATGATGCTGCTGCTGGCATGGCTCCACCGCGCGATGGGGGACTGGGTCGTGGTGCTCTTCACCGGGGCGCTGTTCCTCTTCACGCTGCTCATTTCGTTCCTGTACGGGCCGGTGTTCAGCCGCCTGGGGAACAAGTTCGTCCCCCTGGAGGAGGGTGAATTGCGTACGCAGCTCATGGCGCTGCTGACCCGGCACGGCTATGAGGTCAAGGCTATCGAGGTGATGGACGCCTCCCGCCGCACAACCAAGCTGAACGCTTACTTCACCGGCTTTGGCAAATTGAAGCGCATCGTGCTCTACGACAACCTGCTGACCGCCATGACCCCGGAGGAGATCTGCGCGGTGTTCGCCCACGAGCTGGGCCATGGGCTGCACAAGGATGTGCTCAAACAGCAGCTGATGAACCTGGGCAATTTTCTCCTGATGGCGGTGATGGTCTGGCTGACCGTCCGCACCCCCGCAATGCACAAGGCCTTCGGGTTCGACGCGGTCAACTATGGCTTTGCTTTCATCCTGCTCAGCGGCTGGCTCGGGCTACTCCAGCCGCTCACCGGCATGGGGATGAACGCGTATTCCCGCCGCGCGGAATACCGGGCGGACGCACAGGCGGTCACCGAGGGCTATGGGGAAGTCCTCATCGGCGGGCTGAAAAAGCTGGCCCGGGAGAACTTCTCCCACCTGTCCCCCGCCAAGGCCTTGGTGGTGCTGGAATACAGCCATCCGCCGCTGAGCGAGCGGATCACCGCCATTCACAAGGGTATGGCGGACAAGCCCGGCGCTGCGCCAGACCCCAAACCGGCAACTTTCTGAAGATTCCGACAAAAACCTTCCTCATACGGACAAAAACCTGCTCATATCCGCTTGACAATGTGAAGTTTGGGCCGTATAATGGTCATAATGGCTAATCTGCTTGAATCGGGGTATGAGGAGGTCAACGTATGGAGTCCTACCTGTTTCGTCAAGTTGAGGCGGAACCAAATACGCTTGTGGTGGAAGGCTGGCATAAGCCAGGTACGCTGACCCGTTCCAGCGGCGCGTGGATTCACGCCGCGGGCACTGCGACGTTTGAAAAGGGCGAGGTCGCCCTGCACAGCCACGAGCAGTGGGTGTGGCTGGCGGTGGAGGTCGGCGAGGTCGTTTTGCATTGGGAGGATTCCACCCTCAAGCTCAAGGCCGATGACACCTGCTTCCTGCCTGCGGGCGAGCATCAGGCGCATCTGGAGGTCACCGATCAGACCCGCATCCTATGGATGGCCCTGGAGGGCAATCTGGCCCCGATGGTTGTGCGCAAGATGGGCGCGCTGCTGCATATGCCCCTGCGCCAGGGCGCGCTGCCCAGCCAAATGTACCTGGCCAAGCAGATTGTGCAGGTAATGGTGCGCCACTCCGGCACGGCGGACGCCACCTATCAGCTCCAGCACCTGATGTACGGCATGCTGGCCAGCCATTGGGGGCAGCCCGTCGCCATGGACGCGATGCTCTCCCATGAGATTGCCAAGGTGGTGGACACCCTGCGGGCTAACCACTACCGGGACAACTTCTCCCTGGCGGAAATGGCAGCGATCTCCCGCATGCCGATGGAAACCTTCCGCAAGCGCTTCGTCAGCGAGGTCGGTATGCCGCCGCTCTCCTATGTGCTGCACTGCAAGATGGAGCGCGCCAAGGAGCTGCTCCGCGAGGAGGGCCACACCGTGCGCCAGGCCGGCATCGAGGTGGGCATGCAGGACCCCTACCATTTCTCCAAGCAGTTTAAGAACATCGTGGGCATCAGCCCCTCTGCGTTCATGAAGCAGGCCGCCAAACCGGACGCTACCATCCGGGGCAGCAGCAAAAACAAGTGATTTCTAAGGCCGCACCGTCATGGTGCGGCTTTTTGTATCATTCCGTCATATGTTCTTTGGGAATATCACATTTTCGTTGCGGACGAAATGTTTTCGGTTGTGGGATTTGGCCGCTCTATCGACCTGATTCCTGCATGCAAACAGTGCGAACATGCACGAACATGCATGGATATGCAAGTACAGGGGCGGAATCAAATACCACATATTAGCAGATGTGTATATCCACACGCATATCCACATCATTCGCGACTGAGGATAACGCCTGTGGATAAGGTGTGGACAATGTGGATAACTGGGTGCAAGCACGGCAAAATCCGCCCTTTTCACGGATGAATTCTGTGGATAACCCTGTGGATACTGTGGATGAATGCGGCTTTGGCTGTGCATAAGCCTGGTTTATGAACATACACACCTGCAGAAATGTCACATTTCTGACGCGCGACGATTGAACAATCCCCTGGCAAGCGTCGCCTTTGTATGCATGCGGATTGTATACACGACGGAAATCCTGCAAGGCATCAGCAGCGGATGGGCAGCATAGCCTGTTTCATGGAGGTTTTGCCATGAAAGCATCAAAACGGCCCATCCTGCCCCGGCAAAAAGCCGAACGAATCGTGTCCCTCGCTGCCGCCTTGTTGGTGTTGATCGGGGGGCTCACCGCCGTCGCTGCGTGGCGGAAAAATGACACAAATGCGTCATCTTTTCCGCCCATGACCACCCCCGCTCCCACAGCTGTGCCCGGAACGCTGGGCAGCCTGGTGATCCTGGTGGATCCGGGGCACGGCGGGTATGACGGCGGGGCGCGCTGCCGGGACAGCGGCGTGTGGGAGAAGGTAATCAATCTGGCTGTGGCCCGGGCAGTCGAGGATGCGCTCACCCGGCGCGGCGCACAGGTCGTCATGACCCGCACCGACGACAACGACCTGTGCGAGGCCTCCCGACCCGCGCACCTGACCAAGAAGCGCCAGGACATGCAGAACCGTGTCGCCCTCGCCGTGGCGCACGGGGCGGACATGGTGCTGTCCATTCACATGAACGAGTATCGCGCCCGGTCGGAATCCGGTCCGCAGGTGTTCTACCGGGCAGGCTGCGACGGCGGGCGGCTGCTGGCGGGCTGCATCCAATCAGCAATGATCGCCCAGCTTCAACCGAAGAAGGAGCGTGCCACGATGGCGGGGGATTACTTCATTTTGCAGCTGGAGGTGCCCTCGGTGCTGGTGGAATGTGGGTTTGTGTCCAACCCCGAGGAGGAACGGCTGCTGCTGAACCAAACTTATCAGGCGCGGATCGGGGAGGCCGTGGCGACGGGCGTGGAGGAGTTTGTGCGTCTGGCGGGAAGCGCCGAATGAATTGTTGGTTTTCACTCATTCTGGAAACGTTCGGGGAAGAAAAGCTTCTTTCTCTTTCTTCATCTCCAAGATGCATTGTCGTCCGACATGCGTTTTCTGCGCTTTTGCGAATTTCCCCTTGCCAAGCGGGTCAAAAGGTGCTAAAATGGTCATGCTTTTCATATCAAAGACGATGACCGGGCTCCAGTAAGCATCCGCCCATTCCTCGCAGAGAGCGCTCCACGGCTGAAAGGGCGCAGGGAGGCGGAAACGCTGAATTTCACCCCGCGAGTTGCCGCAAGGACGTTCGCCGCGTTAAGGCATAAAGTGGCGGTGCGCTGCATCGCAATTTGAGTGGTACCGCGGAAGAATCCCGTTGAGAGATGTCCGTCTCATGCTATGGCATGGGGCGGTTTTTCTATGGATATCATAAGGAGGGTATATACATGAACGAGAAGATCGCTGCCCTGCAACAGAGCTTCGAGGCAGAGCTGGCCCAGGTCTCCGACATGGCGGAGCTGGAAAGCCTGCGCGTGGGCTATCTGGGCAAGAAGGGCAAGATGACCGAGCTGCTCAAGGGCATGGGCAATCTGTCCGTGGAGGAGCGCAAGACCATCGGCGCGGAAACGAACGAGCTGAAGAACCAGATCACCGTGGCGCTGGCGGAAAAGCTGGAAGCCATGAAGGCCGCCGAGCTGCAAAAGGAGATCGACGAGCTGCCGGAGTTTGACGTGTCCATGCCCGCAAACATGGCCCGTGGCTCCTATCACCCCATCACCCTGGTGCAGCGCCAGTGCGAGCAGGTGTTCCGCACCATGGGCTTCCACCTGGAGGACTATGCGGAGATCGTCACGGACTACGAGTGCTTCGAATCCCTGAACATCCCCAAGTTCCACCCTGCCCGCGACATGCAGGATACCTACTACCTGGACAACGGCCAGCTGCTCAAAACCCAGACCTCTGCGGCACAGAACGCCATCTACCGCAAGTACCGCGACGACCTGGTGAACAACGGCGTGCCGATCAAGGCCGTGTTCCCAGGCCGCTGCTTCCGCAACGAGGCCACCGACGCCTGCCACGAGAACACCTTCTTCCAGATGGAAGGCATGATGGTGGATAAGAACATCTCCATCTCCAACCTGATCTACTTCATGAAAACCATGCTCAGCGAGGTGTTCCGCAAGGACATCAAGGTGCGGCTGCGCCCGGGCTTCTTTCCCTTCGTGGAGCCCGGCTTTGAGCTGGACATCTCCTGCCTGATCTGCGGCGGCGAGGGCTGCCCCTCCTGCAAGCACTCCGGCTGGCTGGAGCTCTGCCCCTGCGGCATGATCCACCCCGAGGTGCTCAAGGCCGGCGGCATCGACCCGGAGGAGTACACCGGTTTCGCCTTCGGCCTGGGCCTGACCCGTCTGGCGATGATGCAGTACGGCATCAAGGACATCCGCGACCTCAACAGCGGCAACCTGACCCGGCTGAGCCAGTTCACCGACGACGAGTAACACAAGCGTGCAGGGGCAGTCGGAAAGCCCCTGCCCGCGCCGCTGTGCGGCATCCTCTTATTCAGTGATACAGGAAGTTGCAAGGGGTTTCGCGCCTGCGGGCGCGACCAAAGGGCTTTCCGATCGCCCTTTGGAAACCTTCGGCGTTCACCCTTTGCGGTTATGAGGAGGCAAACGAAGCTCATGTACATTTCTATGAACTGGATCCAGGAATTCGTGGATCTTTCCGGCCTTGACCTGATGGCGCTGATCCATCAGTTCTCCCTGTCCACCGCCGAGGTGGAGAACGAGATTTTCTGCAAGGGCGCTGATCTGTCCGGCGTGGTGGTGGCGGAAATCAAGTCCATCGAGAACCACCCCGAAAGCAAGAAGCTCCACCTACTCAAGGTGGATTGCGGCGAAGCTGAGCTGGTGGACGTGGTCTGCGGCGCGCCCAATGTCCGCGTGGGCATGAAAACCGCCTTCGCCAAGCTGGGCGCACAGCTGGGCGAAATTACCATCGCCCCCCGCAAGCTGGCGGGCTACACCTCCCACGGCATGTGCTGCAGCGAAAAGGAGCTGGGGCTGAGCGATAACAACGACGGCATCATGGACATCACCGAGAACGTCGCCAACGGCACGGACATCAAGGCGCTGTGGCAGATTGACGACATCGTGTTCGAGGTGGACAACAAGTCCCTGACCAACCGCCCCGATCTTTGGGGGCACTACGGCATCGCCCGCGAGTTCGCCGCCCTGGCCAAGCGTCCCCTCAAGCCCATGGAGATGGTTGACCTCACCCAGTACAAGGATCTGCCCGCCATCGACATGAAGATTGAGGATTCCCTCTGCCAGCGCTATTCCTGCCTGACGGTGGAGAACATCACCCGCAACGTCGCGCCCATGAACATGCGCATCCGTCTGTACTACTGCGGCATGCGCGCCATCAATCTGCTGGCCGATTTGACCAACTACCTGATGCTGGAAATGGGCCAGCCCATGCACGCCTTCGACAGCCGCAAGGTGGAGAAGATTCGCATCAAGCGCTTTGACAAGCCCTTCACCTTCCAGACCCTGGACAAGGTGGAGCGCCAGATTGACGAGAACACCCTGATGATCTGCAACGGCGACAAGCCCGTAGCCATCGCGGGCATCATGGGCGGCTTGGACAGCGAGATTGTGGCGGACACCACCTCCCTGACGCTGGAATCCGCCACCTTCGACGCGGCCTCCGTGCGCAAGTCCACCGTCCGGCTCGCCCACCGCACTGACGCTTCCGCCCGCTATGAAAAGTCCCTGGACCCTGAAATGACCGTTCTCGCCATCGCCCGCTTCGTCAAGCTCCTCCAGGATGCGGACGCGGGCATGCGCGTCACCTCCTGCCTGACTGACGAGCGCGCCTTCACCTACCCCCAGATCACCCTGGACTTCGACAAGCATTTCGTGGACCGCTACACCGGCATCGAAATCAGCGATGAACACATCGTCAGTACCCTGACCGCCCTGGGCTTCACCGTGCGCCAGGACGGCGACAGGTTCTCCGTGGATGTGCCCTCCTGGCGCGCCACCAAGGATGTGACCATCAAGGCGGACATCATCGAGGAAATCACCCGCATCTACGGCTACGACAACTTCGACATCCACACCGCCGAGGCGCCCCTCTACCCCGTGCGCGAGCATATCGAAAAGACCACCGAGAACAAGGTGAAGGACATCCTGGTCAAGCGCTACGGCTTGCACGAGGTGCACTCCTACATCTGGCAGTACTCCGATGAGTATAAGAAGCTGGGCATCGAGGTGGAGGATAACATCCGCTTGCTGGGCGCGGCCAACCCTAACATTGAGGTGATCCGCACCAGCATCGTGCCGACCCAGCTGGTGCAGGTGAAAGCCAACACCGCCTTTGCCCCCAGCTTCGGCGTGTTCGAGATCGGCCGCGTGGCGGAGGGCTGCGACGAGCGCGGCCTGGCGAAGGAGCACAAGCGGCTCTGCGTGACCCTGTTCAGCAAGGTGGATACCGTGGAAGCGCTCTACTTCCGCCTGCGCGACATGCTCTCCGTCACCGTCGACGACCTCAAGCATAAGTCCCTCACCTGGGCAAAGGCGGAGGCCACCCATTCCTGGCAGCACCCGAAGAACCTGAACAATGTGCTCTGCGACGGCGCGGTGCTGGGCCAGATCGGCGTGGTGCACCCCGTGGTGGGCAAGAAGATCGACAAGAAGGCCGCCATCGTCTTTGCGGAGATCGACATGGACGCCCTAGCCCATGTGGAAGCCAGGCGCATCGCCTACGTGGAGCCCAGCCGCTTCCCCGGCATGGAGCAGGATCTGACCTTCATCGCGGAGAAGTACGAGCCTATCCGCCAGGCCATCGAGGCTGCCAACAGCCCGCTGGTCAGCAAGGTGGCTGTGGTGGGCACCTACACCGATGATGCGGGCAAGTCCATCACCGTGCGGCTGTATTTCAGCCACAACGAGCGCACCCTCACCCGCGAGGAAGTGCAAGCTGTGGTGGATACCGTGGTCGCAAGCCTGGAAGCACAGGGCATTGTGCTGAAGAAATAACGAAGAAGGGGACTGTCATTGTGACAGTCCCCTTCTTGCATGCAAAAGCCCGGAGCGCTTCACTCCGAGCGGACGAGTATTATAGGGAGTATTCGCGGGCCAGTTGATGCAGACAGGCCACGTCCCGCTCACGGTCAAGCTGTTCCTTCACGGACAGGGTTACCACACCTACCAGGGCAGCCAGCAGAATCCACATCATGATTGTTCCCTCCCAACCATATATGCCAATGTCATGCAGGATTTCCTGCATGTTCTTTCTTACAGCTCCTATTATATGCATATGGGACGAAAAATCAAGCAGACAATGCAGGAAATCCGTAAAAATGTTTTTCCTTTGAACTTGCATTTCGGGCTGGTGGTTGGGCTCAGGGAAGGCATTCCTGCAACTTACGCTGGGGAAGGTTGCATCCTGCAGTTGGGCATGGCCAATGTGGTCAGGATGCCTTGCCGGGGAGGATAAAACAAGTGCCAGCACAGCAACAAAAAACGCTGAATCTTGCGATTCAGCGTGAAGCACCTCCGAGGGGATTCGAACCCCTGTTTCAGCCTTGAGAGGGCCGCGTCCTAGGCCTCTAGACAACGGAGGCAGATAAGCTGGGGAACTAGGATTCGAACCTAGGCAATACGAGTCAGAGTCGCAGGTGCTACCGTTACACCATTCCCCATCGGTATTGATCCGGCAGGGAGCTTATCGCTCGACTGCGAGAATTAGTATATCACAAAGGCAACCCCTTGTCAACCCCTGTTTTGAACTTTTTTATTGCCCGGGGATTTGCTCGTTTCGATCTGACGCCAGTTACTCTTTCAAGTGTTCCCTTTTACGTCATGATCGCTTACTGCTTGCCAAAAACGCAGAAAACAGCTCGCTTTCTGTCTGCGGCGTAAAGGTGTCAGAAAAGCGCGCAGCCCCCTTGGGCGGGGCTTTGGAATATGTTATAGGTATGTATAAAATGGTCTCATTCATCCCATTTCTACCGTTGCTTATGCAACGAGACCGTGCTATACTATCCGCGAATTTGTGACCCCCACGACGCGAAAGGACTCGTAAGCTCCGGCTTGCTGGAATACACAGGAGGAAAGGCACCGTGGAAAACATCAGATGGCTCTTTGGCCTGATGGACAAGAAGTACCGAAAGTGGCACATCCTGGCGTTGTGCATCAGCGCCGTCACCTCCCTGACACTTTTGATTAACCCCACGCTGCAAAAGCGACTGGTGGATGAGGTGATCGTCAAGCAGAACCCTGAGCCACTGCTGGGGTTGCTCATTGCCATGCTGGTGGTGAAGATCTGCCATGAGGGTTCCCGCTATTTCATGGTCATCACGCTGGAGAGAACCAGCCAGAACGTGCTTTTCAACCTGCGCGTGCGGCTGTTCACCCGCTTGCAGCACCAGGACACCCGCTTCTTTGACCTCCACCGCACCGGCGATCTGATGACCCGCATGTCCGCCGATACGGACTGGTGCCGCCATTTCCTCAGCTACATCGACTATGCGGTCATAGACAACGTGGTCATGTTCCTGTCCACGTCGGTGTACCTGTTTTGGATCAACTGGAAGCTGGCGCTGGCGCTGGTGTGCGTCACGCCCTTGCTGATGGTGATCACGAAGTTCTATTCAAAGGGCTCCCGCAAGCTGTTCATGGCGATGCGCGAGCGCCAGTCGGAAATGAACGCGGCGGCCCAGGAGAACATCGCGGCCAACCGCGTCGTCAAGGCCTTCGCCCGGGAGGAGTACGAGAAGGAAGCCTTCGACAAGCGCTCCTCCGCCTTCCGCGATGCAAACCTGGCCATCAACAAGCGCTGGCTGACTTTCTACCCCTTCATTGAAATCCTCGCCAACGCCATGACCCTCCTCACCGTCTTTTTCGGCGGCTATCTGATGATCCGCGGCGATATGTCGGCGGGCGACCTGACCGTGTTCACCAGCTTGAGCTGGGCGCTGTCCGTGCCCATGCGCAACCTGGGCAATCTGCTCAACGACTGGCAGCGGTTCATCACCTGCTCCAGCAAGGTCATGGAGATGGATATGTCCCGGGCGGACATTGTGGATGCCCCCGACGCGGTGGATCACGACCATGTCCAAGGCGCGGTGGAATTCCGCCATGTGTCCTTTGACCACGACGGCACCAGCGTCCTCAAGGACGTGTCCTTCCAGGTGGAGCCCGGCAAGACCCTGGCCATCATGGGCCCCACCGGCTCGGGCAAGACCACCATCATCCAGCTGCTGGCCCGCTGCTATGAGGTGCGCCAGGGTGAGATCCTCTTGGACGGCTGCCCCATCAAGCGCTGGAAGCTCCAGCAGCTGCGGGACGGCATCGGCACCGCCACCCAGGATGTGTTCCTCTTCTCCGACACGGTGGAGGGCAACATCGCCTTTGGCAACCAGGAGCTGACCGAAGAGCAGGTGCAGGACTTCGCCAGGCGTGCCGCAGCGGATGATTTCATCCGTGGCCTCTCCGATGGGTATGACACCATCGTGGGCGAGCGCGGCGTGGGCCTTTCCGGCGGCCAGAAGCAGCGCATCGCCCTGGCGCGCGCCCTGGCGGTGCAGCCCGGCATCCTGGTGATGGACGATACCACCTCTGCCGTGGACATGGAAACCGAGCAGTACATCCAGCGCCAGCTGCGGGAGCTGCCCTATGAGTGCACCAAGATCATCATCGCCCAGCGCATTTCCTCCGTGAAGGAGGCAGATGAGATCATCGTGCTGCAAAACGGTGAGATTGCCGAGCGCGGTACCCACGAGGAGCTGCTGAAGCATCGCGGGTACTACTGGGAGACGTTCTGTTTGCAAAACGGCATCGAGGTGGAGGCTGCTCCCTCCGGAAAGGAGGCGAAGTAAGATGGCACGCAACAAGTTTGACGTGGATGAAACCCTGGAAAGCCCATTTGACGCAAGCCATCTCAAGCGCGTGCTCCAGTACATCGGCCGCCACAAGTGGAAGATGCTCCTGGCGCTGCTCCTGTCCTCCTGTGCCTCCGTGGCGGGCTTGTTCTCCCCGAAGATCACCGAATACGTGCTCAACGTCATCGTGCCGGGCAAGCAGGCGGAAAAGCTGCTGACCATGGCGCTGGCCTATCTGAGCATCATCGCGGTGTCCATCGTGTTCACCGTGCTGCGCTCCCGGATGATGGCGAAGGTCTCCCAGGAGATCATCTACGACATCCGCAAGGATCTGTTCGCCCATTTGCAGCGACTGCCCTTCTCCTATTATGACAGCCGCCCCGCAGGCAAGATCCTCGTGCGCGTGATCAACTACGTCAATTCCGTGTCGGACATCTTGTCCAACGGCATCATCAACTCCATTCTGGAAATCATCAACGTGATTTTCATCGTGGTGTTCATGTATGCCACCGAGCCCACCCTGGCAACGGTGGTGGTGGCGGGTTTGCCGGTGTTCGTGGCCTTCATCATGTTCATCAAGCCCCGCCAGCGCAAGGCCTGGCAGAATCAGTCCAACAAGAATTCCAACTACAACGCCTACCTGGCCGAATCCATCGACGGCGTGCGGGTATCGCAGATCTTCGCCCGCCAGGATGTCAACTGCTCCATCATGAAGAAGCTGGCCCTGGCCTGCCGCGCTGCCTGGATGCGCGCCATCTACATCTCCAACAGCGTGTGGCTCTCCTCGCAACTTATCACCCAGGTGGTGTTCACCGTGCTCTATGTGGCGGGTGTGTACTGGCTGGGCGGCGGCATCATCGCCTTTGGTACCATCCTGGCGATGAGCCAGTACCTCAACCGCTTCTGGCAGCCCATCACCAACCTGGCGAACATCTACAACTCCTTTGTCAACAACATGGCTTACCTGGAGCGCATCTTTGAAACCATGGATGAGCCCGTGGTGGTGGATGACAAGCCCGGCGCAACCGAGCTGCCGCAAATCACCGGCGAGGTGGACTTCGAGCATGTCAACTTCGGCTACGAGGAAGGCCAGACCGTGCTGGAGGACTTGAACCTCCACGTCCGGGCCGGTGAGTCCATCGCGCTGGTCGGCCCCACGGGCGCGGGTAAATCCACCGTGGTGAACCTGCTCTGCCGCTTCTATAACCTGCGCGGCGGACGCATCCTGCTCACCGACGAGCAGGGCGTGAAGCACGACATCACCGATGTGACCATCCATAGCCTGCGCACCCAGCTGGGCATCATGCTCCAGGACAGCTTCATCTTCACCGGCACGCTGATGGACAACATCCGCTACGGGCGGCTGGACGCCACCGACGAGGAGATCCGAAAGGCGGCTGCGGTGGTTCGCGCGGACGACTTCATCCGCGAGATGCCTCAGCAGTATCAGACCACCGTCAACGAGCGTGGCTCCAGCCTCAGCCAGGGCCAGCGCCAGCTGATTGCCTTCGCCCGCACGCTGCTGAGCGACCCCCGCATCCTCATCCTGGACGAGGCCACCTCCTCCATCGACACCAAGACGGAAAAGCTGCTCCAGGACGGCATCCAGGCGCTGCTCAAGGGGCGCACGTCCTTCATCATCGCCCACCGCCTGTCCACCATCAAGAATTGCGACCGCATCCTGTACATCAGTAACCACGGCATCCTGGAGGCGGGCAGCCATGACGAGCTGATGGCGAAGAAGGGCGCGTATTACGAGCTCTATACCGCTCAGGCCCGGGAGCAGGGCGTGAGCTGCTGACCCCATCCATCCCCTGGGAGCTGTGCATTGGCATGGCTCCCTTTTTGGTGCGATTGGCAAAAACTACAGAAAACTTGGCAATGGGTGCGAGGTCATGCGTGCGGGCAAGCGGTATGATAACATGAAGACAATCGTCGATAGGGGAGGTTACATATGAACGCCGTCAACCCCGTGATTTACGCGGATTATCCCGACCCCGATGTGGTGCTTGTGGGCGATACCTATTATATGGTGTCCACCGCGATGCATATGTTCCCCGGCGCGCAGCTGCTGCGCTCCTATGACCTGATGCACTGGGAGCACTGCGCCTATGTCTACGACACCCTGGGGGAGACCGCAGCCCAGCGCATGGACGGCGGGAACATCTATGGCAAGGGCATGTGGGCTGCGTCCCTTCGGGTGCGATCGGGCGTGTTCCATGTGGTGTTCACGTCCAACGACACCGGGCATTCCTACCATTTCACGGCGGAGCACCCGGAGGGCCCCTGGACGCGCCAACCCATGGAGGGCTTCTGGTATGACCCGGGCCTGCTCTTTGACGAGGACGGCCGGGTGTACATCGCCCATGGCAACCGCACAGTGCATATCACCGAGCTGACGGACGACCTTTCGGCAAGGAAGCCCGGCGGCCTTGACCGCGTGGCCCTGACGGATGACAATCCCCGCCTGGGCTGGGAGGGTTCCCGGCTGATGCACATCGGCGAGTGGTACTACCTGTTCAACATCCACTGGCGGCCCGACCGCATGCGTGCCATGGGGTGCTTCCGGTCGAAAACCCTCGACGGCGATTTTGAGGGCGGCGAGTTTATGGAGCTTGACCTGGACGATCGCCAATCCGGCGTGGCCCAGGGCGGCCCGGTGCAGCTCCTGGACGGTTCCTGGGCGCTGCTGCTCTTCCAGGATCACGGCGCGGTGGGGCGCATCCCGGTGGTGGTGCCCTTTTGCTGGGTGGACGGCTGGCCCGTGGTCGATGAGGTGCCCAAACGCCTTTCACTGCCATCCTCCCATCCGGCGTATGCCTATGCGCCGCTGTACACCAGCGATGAACTGCGCGATGGCTGGTCGGTGCTGTGGCAGTGGAATCACGAGCCCCACCTGGATTTGGTGGAGGGCGATGCGGATGGCTTGCACATCACCACCGACCGCCTGGCGGCGAACTGCACCGAGGCCGTCAACACTCTGACCCAGCGCTGCTTTGGCCCAAAGTGTATGGCGGAGGTCACCGTGCACGCCGAGGGCTTGAAGGTGGGCGACCACGCAGGCCTTTGCGCCCTGATGGGCTGCTTCGCGGAGATCACCGTGAGCCGCCGGGCGGACGGCTTGTCCCTCGTCCACACCCGGAAGGACGCGCAGACAGGGGGAATCACCCGGGCAGAACGCCCCTGGCAGGGCGAGCGCCTGTACGCAGCCTTCGACTTCAACGCGGATACGGTGGAGATGGGCTGCATTGATGCAAATGGCGGGCGAATCCCCCTGGGTCCTGTGCATCGGCTGTTCTACCGGCTGGATCACTTCATGGGCTGCCGCGTGGGATTGTGCATGTACGCCACGCAGGAATGTGGCGGTGCGGCGCGATTTACCGACTTTGCCTACCATGTGGAGGAGGAAATGATATGAAGCGCATGCTGATGCTGTGTCTGTTGTTGCTGTGCGCTGTGGGCATGGCCCACGCGGAAAAGCTGGACTATGTGTCCGACTTCTCCGTCAGCACGGATGGCTGGTATGGCCGGGGCTGCTCCGTGCGGGTGACGCAGGATGGATTGCTCACGGATTTCCGCAAGGCCACCTGGCATTCTCCCGGGCATGCCTTTGACCTGGCGCCTGGCGAGGTGTATACCATCTCCGTGGAGGTGAAGCAGACCAAGCTGGACACCGGGCGGTTCATCCTCTCCTGCGAGCATACCAAGGACGGCGAAACCACTTATGAGAACCTGACGTCCGCCAACGTCCTAAGGGACAAGTGGACGACCCTCTCCGCCAGCTGGACGGCAGGGGATTATGACACCTACGTCCTCTATGTGGAGGGCGGCGAGGCCACGACGCCCTTTGTCATCCGCAACTTCCGATTGAATGGCAAAGCGCCCAAATCCGCGGAGGAAGCGGCTGCCGAGCCCTTCCTTATGCCTGAAACCAAGGAGGCCCTGACGGCGATGTTTGACAGCATGACCCCGGCTGTGAGCTACAAGCAAAATGGCGAGAGCAACCCGCTCTTCACCCAGCGCTTCGGCGCTGACCCCGGCGTACTGGTCTGGAAGGACCGCCTGTACGTCTACACCACCAACGACCTGATCGAGTATAACGCCGACGGCTCCGTCCGCGAGAACACCTACGGGCAGATCAACAAGATCAACTGCATTTCCTCCTCCGACCTGGTGAACTGGACGGATCACGGCGCGATTCCGGTGGCGGGGCGCAAGGGCATTGCCAAGTGGGCAAACAATTCCTGGGCCCCCTGCGCGGCCCACAAGGTCATTAACGGGCAGGATCGTTTCTTCCTGTACTTCTGCAACGGCGGCAATGGTGTGTCCGTGCTGACGGCGGAGGATCCTGCCGGGCCCTGGACGGATCCGCTGGGCCATGGCCTGATCACCCGGGCCACCCCCAACTGCGCCGACGTGCTCTGGCTCTTTGACCCCGCCGTGTTTGTGGACGAGGACGGCACGGGTTATCTGTACTTTGGCGGCGGCGTGCCCGAGGGCAAGACAGCGAACCCCGGCACCATCCGCTGCGTGCAGCTGGGGGAGGACATGATCTCCATCGTCGGAGAGCCCCGGGTGATCGACGCGCCCTATGTCTTCGAGGACAGCGGCATCAACCGCATCGGCGATACCTACTATTATTCCTACTGCTCCAACTGGCAGACCGGGGGCAATTTGCTGGGCCTGACCTCCGGGGCGATCAACTACATGGTGTCCGACAGCCCCATGGGGCCCTTCACCTACGGTGGGGAGCTTTTCTCCAATCAGGGGCGCTATTTCGGATTGTATGGCAACAACCATCACAGCATCGTGACCTTTAAGGGCGTTAACTACCTGGTGTACCACAACCGCCCGGTGGAGAAGGCCATGGGCATCACCGGCAACTACCGCAGCCCGCAGATGGACGTGCTGCCCGTGTCCGCCGAGGGGAAGCTTGGCCCGGTGACCGGCACCATGCAGGGCATCGCCCAGCTGGAGCCCCTGTCCCCCTACCAGCGACTGTCCGCCCAGACCATGTACCGCCAGGCGGGCTTGACCGTCACCGGCTACGGCCCGGAGGCACGCACGGTGGCAACCACGGGGGATTGGCTCCAGGTGGCCGGTGTGGACTTCGGAAACGGCGCGACGAGCTTCACCCTGTGTGCGTCCTCCGAGGCAGGCGGCGCGGTGCGCGTCACCACCGGCCAGCTGGACGGCAAGGTGCTGTGCGAGTTCGCTCTACCCGCAGGCCATGATGGCGAAATCACGGTGGAATGTGCGCCCGTCAGCGGCACGACCGATGTATACCTGATCTTTGCAGGCGATGTGACAGCGTCCTGGTGGCAGGTGGCGGGAAAGTCTTACTGATTTACAATATGAAAAAGGAACAGCCCTCTTCACGGAGGGCTGTTCCAGTATCACCATATCTTGGAGGATTACTCCGCCAGCGCCAGGTCCGCGGCATTCTCGCCGGCGATGCGGCCGAATACCACGAAGTCGGACACGGCATTGCCGCCCAGACGGTTCGCGCCATGCACGCCGCCGGTCACCTCGCCAGCCGCGAACAGGCCGGGAATCACCGTGCCGTCAGCCGTCAGCACCTGAGTCTCGGTGTCGATCTTCACACCGCCCATGGTGTGATGTACGCCAGCGGTTACCTTGATCGCGTAGTAGGGAGCGGTATCCAGGGGGTTGGCGAAGGACACGCGGCCGAAGTCGGGGTCGTTCTTCGCGGCAACGTAGCCATTCCAGGTGTTCATGGTTTCGGCAAAGGCAGCGGCGTCGACGCCGATGGCGGCAGCCAGCTCCTCATAGGTCGCGCCGGAGAACACGAAGCCCTTCTTGACATAGCCCGCGATGACGGAGGACTTGTCCAGCATGGCCTGGTCAACAATCAGCCAGGAGTAGGAGCCGGTCTGAGCAATCTCAGCGGCGGACACCACATCACGGGTGCCCACTTCGTCGATGAAGCGCTTGCCCTCGGCGTTGACCAGGATTGCGCCGTCGCCGCGCAGACCCTCGGTGATCAGCGCAGCGGTGTCGAACTGCACGGTGGGGTGAATCTGAATCTGATCCATGTCCACCACGACAGCGCCCACAGCCTGCGCCATCTCGATACCCTGACCCTGAAGGCCGGCAGCGTTGGTGGTCATGAAGCCTTCCAGCGCGGGCTGGTAGGAAGCGACCATTTCCAGGTTGGCGCCGAAACCGCCGGTGGCCAGGATCACCGCATCAGCGGTCACGGTCACGGTGTTGCCGGTCTTGCCGGTGGCCTTCACGCCCTTGGCAGCGCCGTCCACCATGATGATCTCATTGGCGGTGGTTTCCATCAGGAAGGTAATGTTCGCGTTCTCCTTGCAGGCGGTCTCCAGCAGGGGAATCATGTAAGCGCCCACGGAGACCTTCTTGCCGTCCACCTTGGGGAAGTGGATGCGCTGTACGGACGCGCCGCCGAAAGCACCGGCAGTCACCAGCTCGATGTCGTAGTTCTTCAGCCATTCGATGCCGTCAGCGGAATTGGAGGCCAGCTCCTGAACCAGCTCCGGGTCGTTGAGACCCTTGCCGCCGATCAGGGTGTCCAGCATCATCAGCTCCACGGAGTCGAAGTAGTTATCAGGATTCGCCTGATAGGCTTCCCACTGCGCCTTGACGGTGGCGGCTAGCTCGGTGATGACCGGGTCGTCAGCGTACTTGGAAGCGGCAGTCGCCAGGGTCTTTTCCACACCGGCGGCTTCGCCGAAGGAGTTGTTCTCCTGGTAGGGGGTATCACCGGCGTTCATGCCGCCGGTTGCGCGGACGGAGTTGCCGCCCACAGCCGCCTGGGACTCGATGATGATCACCTTTGCCCCCTTTTCCGCGGCGGTCAGCGCAGCGGTCATGCCAGCGCCGCCGGCACCGACGATCACCACGTCCGCCTCGTAGGCAGCGTCCTCCGCCTGAGCGGTCTCGGCCTTGGCCATATAGTCGTCAGGGTTCACATTAGCGGCGACCAGGGCAGCCTTGGCAGCCTCGATCACGGCGTTGGAGGTGAAGGTCGCGCTGGCCACGACATCCACATTGATGGTGTTGCCAGCCACCATCGCGGCGGGCAGCTGCTCCAGGGCAACAGAGCCAATACCGACGGTCTCGTCCTTGCCTTCGGCCGTCATCTCGGTGATGACGCCGTTCTCAACCGTCACCGTCACCGTCACGTCTCCGGCATAGCCCTTGGCGGTGCCAACGCCGGTTTCAGCCATGGCGGGAACCATGGCCAGCAGCATGACCAGCGTGAGCAGGAATGCAGAAATGCGCTTCATGTTCAGGATTCCTCCTAAGAATGTAATGGTCTGTATCCAACAGACCTCCACAGTATATCATAACTTATTGCAAAATGAAATAGACTTTGTGTATTATTTAACTATTTTGTTTGCCCGTGTAGAAATTGGAAACCCCGCGTCCCGATTGGTGGGGCGCAGGGTTTGTGTTCACTTCGCCAGGGTCAGCCCGGAGAGGATGCTCTCTGCCTCGGCGCGCAAGGCGGCTTCGTCCGGCAAGTCGGCCATGGGCAGCGTAGGGCTGCTGATCATCACCGAGATGCAGGCGTCCTTGTCCGTCTGAATGTACATGCACAGGCTGCGGTAGCCCATGCCCTCGCCGTCGGTGTCGCTCTCGTCAAAGGTCAGGCAGACGGTGTAGCCGTCAATCCCCGCGATGGTGGCGGGCCCGGGCTCGGTGGCTTCCTTGTGCATCTGGTAGGAAAGCAGGATGGCGGGGTATTCGGCGGCGACCATGTTCTTCGCGCCGGAAATGTACACATCCCGCACGGGGCTGCCTTCATCGTCTGCGACGCAGTAGAAATCCTGCTGCATGCCGTCGTCAAAGACGGAGAAATTGTCCAGGTGGAAGCCCGCGGGCACGTCGAAATCCGCCAGGTGCTGATAGCGGGGGGACTTGCCGTCCTGGGCGGTGTTGATGATGAGCCAGTTGTCCTGCGCGCCCATCAGGTGTCCGAAGAAATTCGGGATGGAGCCGCCGGGCCCGATCAGCGCCTTGCATCCCAGCCACAAGATCAGGAGCGCCGCAAGCACCGCGCCTGCGGTGATGAGCACCTGCTTCCGGTGATGCTTCACATAGGCGGACGCTTTGGCGGTCACCTCGGCCTTCCGGGCCTGGAAGGCCTTGCGCCGCATGGCCCGGGCGCGGAGCCGCTCGGATTTCTCGTAATTCCTCCGCGCCTCCTCGGAGCGGAAGTGCTTCTTGTTGCTCATGGGAATGATGCCTCCTGCGTGTATTTCCAAAAAACAAAAATTCGCCGCGCGGGGGGCGGATTCCTGCCGCAAGGCGCGAACCGCCCCGGAATTTGTTGACGTTTTCTGAAATGGATGATAGAATAGAACACTTCATCGAAGCGGGCGAAAGCCCCTGGAGGTGCGCACAATGTCCCCATTGACCCCGAAGCTGCTGCTTTCCGGCTTTTTTGGATTGCTGTATGCGTTCATCAGCTATCTGTTCCTGTGGGATCTTCCGGACGCGGGCCGGCTATCGGCCATGACCGGACTGACAGCCTTTGCGCTGATTCTGCTGTGGCTGCTGTTGAAGGATGAGCGCCGGGCCCGCCGCTTTGCCCGGGCGAAGAAGCAGCTGCCCTGTCCGCCGAGCTTCTCCACCATGGCGAACCTGCGGGAGGGCCGCAAAATGGCCATTGTCGAGGTGTGCCTGTGCCGGGATGAGCTGGTGCTGGTGAGCGTGGATCGGAAGGAATCCGCGCTGAGCCGCATCACCCGGGAGGACGTTCGCAGTGCCGAAGTGACGCTGCCTGTTCAGCTGAAGCTGTGCATGACCGATGGCCGCAGCCTGTTGCTGCTCTGCCCCGAGCTGGAGAGCCTCCTCTGCGAGCTGCGCAAGCTCGGCTGGCCCATGACGGAAAGGGAAAACGGCTGATAACCAGTCACATCAACCAAGAAAAAGAGCACCCGCCCGGCGTATAGTGCCAGGCGGGTGCTTTTACTTGCCTTGATTACACCAGCTTCATGCCGTTGGCGACCTGCTCCTGCTCGTAGCGCTCCTTGAGAGCAGCGATGCGGTCGGAGGGGCTCAGCAGCTTGGACAGGGAGCGGTCATGGTTCAGCGTGGCGATGATGTAGGAGATGTACTTGGACATATCCGCCTCGATGAACCAGGGCGCGGCCTGCAATTCCGGGGTGCGGTAGGTCAGGTTGGTGGAGATCACGCCGTCGATCAGCCCTTCGTCATAGGCCTTGTTGTACAATTCCAGGCCGTTGGTGAACAGGGGGAAGGTGACCGCCGCGAAGATGCGGTTGGCGTTGCGGGACTTGAGGTTGCGGGCCACGTCGATCATGCTCTCGCCGGAGGAGAGGATGTCGTCGGCCACGAAAACGTCCTTGCCGTCCACGTCGTTGCCCATGTACTCGTGGGCGACGATGGGGTTGCGGCCGTTGACGATGCGGGTATAGTCGCGGCGCTTGTAGAACATGCCCATCTCCACGCCCAGGACGGAGGCGTAGAAGATGTTGCGATCCAGCGCGCCCTCGTCAGGGGAGACGATCATCAGGTGCTCCTTGTCCAGGTGGAGGTCCTTTTCCTTCTTCAGCAGGGCCTTGAAGATCTGGTAGGAGGGCATGACGGACTCGAAGCCGCCCTCGGGGATGGCGTTCTGCACGCGGGGATCGTGTGCGTCAAAGGTGATGATATTGCTCACGCCCATGCGCACCAGCTCCTGGAGCATCAGCGCGCAGTCCAGGGACTCGCGGGCGCTGCGGCGGTGCTGACGGCCGCCGTAGAGCATCGGCATGATGACCGTGATCCGCTTGGCCTTGCCGCCCACGGCAGCAATGGTGCGCTTGAGATCCATGTAGTGGTCATCGGGGGACATGGGAACCTTCTGCCCGTACATGTCGTAGGTGCAGTTGTATGCGCCCACGTCGCAGAGGATATACAGGTCCAGGCCACGCACAGAGTCCTTGATCAATCCCTTTCCCTCGCCGTTGCCAAAGCGCGGGCAGGTCGTGCGGACAAGGAAGTCCTCACGGCCCATGCCGGGGGTGGTGGTCATGTCTCCGGGCATGGTGGCCTCGCTGTGCTGGCGCCATTTGAGCAGCCACTGGTTCACCTTGCCGGCGATCTCCTCAGTGCCTCTCATGGCGATCAGGCCCAGCGGGCCCACGGGGGTGGTCAGAAAGGATTCCTCATTCCAGGTGCTCACGAAATCAGTCACGCCGAATACCTCATTTCGTATGGTGGTCGCATCTGTCTGCATCCGCATTCCAGGGCGTAGGAACGCCCGTCCAGTATTATAGCGCATTTTCCGCGATATGAAAAGGGGGAAATTCGCGAATCACGAACGATTTCTGAATTCTAAATTGCAATATCAAATAGGACAGACTGAAAAAGTTCCGCAGCGGAAGCGTAGGAGAAGGATTTACGAGGGAAACGGTTGATCCAGTCCTGAACTCTTTGGACAGCGTCGGGGGAGACGCCGTCCAAAGAACAGC
>JAQXLU010000117.1 GCA_029012285.1 Clostridiales bacterium
AATGGAACGTGAAGAGCCCGTTGGCAGCGAGGTGTGGTGATGAGCAGAGTAGAACAAGGCGATCTGCTTCGGATCGACAGCTTCAAGAATCCAGTCCTTGTTGTCAGCAACAACTTCTTCAATCAGTCTGGCATGGCACTTGTCTGTCCGGTCTTGAAGAATGCTGTGGAAGGCCCCTTACATATTCAACTGAAGGAATCACCTGTCGAAGGATACGTGCTTTGCGAGCAGGTTCGCTATGTTGACCTGACAATGAGACGTTTTTCCAAGTTGAGTGCGACACATTACTACGACATCATGGATATCTCTGATGCCGTCATGAGCATGTTCGACTATCAGCATTCCTGATACAACCCATTTTCCATCAGCGTCACTTCAAGGGAGTGGCGCTTTTGTATTGCCACAAAACCACATGAAAGGAGGTTCTCACATGGCATACGTTTCTCCTCTTGGCGCGTTACTTTCGAAGCGCTTCCTGCCGACAATCTATTCTGGCGTATTGCAAGATGCATATATCTTTATCGCAAGTTCGGCTGTTGTTTTCTGTCAGGGAAAGTGCTATAATCATCCCATCGGAAGCATGCCTGCTTCCAGAATCTGAATTTGTAGGGATATGAGCGCTATTACGGTTGGATCCGATCATTCGGAGAGAAGCGTTTTGCCGCATCAACGACACATTCCCATGATATAGTTGCTTTTGTGAAGCTGAGCCTTGGTAATTCCTGGTGCCGGGAGGCATGCACCCGTACACCGAACCTCGCAGGGGCGTCCCTGTGAAAATATGAACGTTATCAGGAGGTTTTACCATGGTACACGAAGTCTATCTCCATGGTCAGGTACTGGGCTCCCATCGAAAGCACCGGCAGCTACGTCACCATCCCCGCGCCGCTGGATGTGATGCCTGTCCTGGAGCGACTGGACTGATGGGAGGATAACCAAATGAGTGCTGACAACAAATGCCTGCCCTTTGGGCTTCATCAGGTCGAAGTGACCGATGCCTACTGCTGCAACGCGCTGAAAAAGGAGATCGACTACCTGCTTTCCCTGGAGCCGGAGCGGCTGCTGGCGGGCTACTACGAAAATGCCGGATTGCCCGCCCCAGCCCGCTACGGCGGATGGGAGAAGCATCTGCTGGCGGGGCATACCCTGGGGCATTACCTGACGGCGGCGGCACAGGCCTACGCCAACGCGGGCACGACTGAGGCGGAGCGTCAGGCGCTGTATGCCAAGCTAACCGCCTGTGTAGACGGCTTGCAGGTCTGCCAGCAGCATACCAAGGGCAAGCTGGGCTTCCTTTTCGGCGGCGCGCTGATCGACCCGGAAAACGTGGAGATTCAGTTTGACAACGTGGAGCAGCGCAAGACCAACATCTTCACCGAAGCGTGGGTGCCGTGGTACAATCTGCACAAGCTCCTCAGCGGCCTGCTCGCCACCTATGAATGCACGGCCTACCCCGCTGCCTTGGCGGTGGCCGAGGCTTTGGGGGAGTGGGCATACGGCCGCACCTCCACCTGGTCGGAGGAACTGCAAGCCACCGTGCTGGCCACCGAATACGGCGGCATGAACGACTGCCTGTACGATCTCTACGCCCTGACGGGGAATCCCCATTTTGCTGCTGCCGCCCACAGCTTCGACGAGGTTCCCCTGTTTGAAGCGGTGCTGTCCGGCAGGGCCAACGTGCTGAACAACCGCCACGCCAACACGACCATCCCCAAATTCCTGGGCGCGATGAACCGCTACCGCACCATGCAGGGCGAAACCGATGCTTCCCGCTACCTGGAATACGCCGCGTCCTTCTGGCAGATGGTGGTGGAACACCACACCTACGCCACCGGCGGCAACAGCGAATGGGAACATTTCGGCATGGATGATGTGCTGGACGCGGAGCGCACCAGCTGCAACAACGAAACCTGCAATGTATACAACATGCTCAAGCTGTCCAAGTGGCTGTATGAGGCCACCGGCGACACGAAATACATGGCCTATTACGAGAATGCGTTCTTCAACACCATTCTCTCCTCCCAGCACCCGGAAAGCGGCATGACCACCTACTTCCAGCCCATGGCGTCGGGCTATTTCAAGGTGTATGGCACGCCCTACGAGAGCTTCTGGTGCTGCACCGGCTCGGGCATGGAGAATTTCACCAAGCTGAACACCGCCGTTTACAGCCACACGGAGAACGCGGTGCTGGTCAATCTGTACCTGTCCTCCCTGCTGCGCTGGGCAGAAAAGGGCATCGTGCTGCGTCAGGCGGCGGATGTCCCCGCCAGCGGCACGGTGCGCATCACGGTGGAAGCGGCGCAGCAGCCCTTTGACCTGCGCCTGCGCATCCCCGCCTGGGCGGAAGCCATGCAGGCGGAGGTGATGGGCAAAACCGCGCCCCCTGCGGTTGAAGAAGGCTGCCTGGTGCTTCATCAGGTCTGCGCCGGAGACACCATCACGGTGGAGCTTCCGCTTCATTTGGCGGCTGAGCCGCTGCCGGACAACGCGGCTGTCATGGCCTTCCGCTACGGCCCGCTGGTGCTGAGCGCAGGCGTTGGCAGCAGCAAGATGAAAACCACCTACACCGGCGTGGAGGTGCTGATTCCTGCCGAGGCGCTGGGGGAAGCCGCCGTCATGGTGCTGCCCGAGGGGGTCAGCCAAGCGGATTTCCTGACCCATCTGGAGGACTACCTGCAAAAGGTGCCCGGCGAACTACGCTTCCCCCTGCGGGGCACGGGGCTGGTTTTTACGCCCCACTATCTGCGCTACCACGACCGCTACGCCATCTACCTGTGCTGCATGACCCCTGCGGAGAAAGCAGCCTACGAAGCAGAACAGCTGCGCAACCAGGCAATGGTGCTGGACAGCGTTCAGCCCGGCTACGGCCAGTACGAAAACGATGTGATCCACTGCATGCAGGAGCATGACACGCAAGCCAGCACGGACGACGGCTCCTGCCGCCGGACTCTCCAGGGCGGCTCCTTCACCTACCGCATGGCGGTGAATCCTGAAGGCGGCAACGAGCTGCATTTCCTGCTCCGCCAGTCGGACAACGGGCTGACGCTGCGCATCACCAGCGGCGGCGCGGTGCTGATGAGCAGGAAGCTGGACTTCTTCGGCTCGGACGAGGAATACCCCGTCACCGTTCCAATCCCCGATGAGATTGCCGCCAAGGCGGAGCCCTTCCAGCACGCCGGGACGACATACCATCTGATTCCCCTGACCTTCTCCGGTGTGGACGGCCAGCCCTCCGCACGGGTGTGCGAGTACATCCGCACGGTCTGCACCAGGTAAATAAATGAGATGCGGCACCAAAGAACATGGAAAAATTCTTCTCCCACAAATTCGACCCGTCCCTGACCATTCGCAGCAATGGCATCACCTTCAACAACGCCTGCATCTCCAGGATCCTCAATGAATCGGATCACCTCCGGCGTCAGTACGGTTGCTTCTCGCTCATATACCTGTCGTTCCCACGGTACTTCGTTGCCTTCCCAGTACATCTATACGGTATTTCGTGAGATGCCCAGCAGGGTTGCTGCGCTGCGTTGGCTGGTGACGCCTTCCAACTGCAGCAGCAGCCGGATCTCCTTATACACGTCCACGCTTGTGATCACCTTTCTTCGCCTCCTACAATGGTCTGGTTCCATTATAGGGGTTTTGCTGGGTAGCTCAAGTATTCGTTCCCACTTTTGCTAAAGTGGCTCAGGTACAGTTTACCATTCATACTGCGCGGAAAGCCTGCTCAATTAGCGCGGAATCGCTGCTCAATCTCAGTGGAATCCATGCTCAATTCCTCCAGTTTGGCTGCGCATTTTAGGTGGCGTACGCAATGGCTCTTTGCCGATACGCCCCAGGCTGCGGAGGCGCGTGCGATTATCTATTCGCTCATGGAAACGGCAAAAGCCAACAGCCTGCGGCTGGACGACTATCTGCTCTATCTGCTCAGCGTGCTGCCTGAGCGCGCAGAGCAGCGCAAGGACTTTGAGATTGATGATCTACTCCCCTGGTCAGAAGAAATGAAGTCGTGGTTCTCGGCAGTGTGAGTGCCGGGAATCACGACTGTTCTGTACCGGGGGATTATTGAGCGGTTACTGTCTTTTCTTTTTTTATAGCCTTGGGAATAGGTTACATCCAAACCAAGCTTAACGAATTCATCATACGCATTATCAAGCTTGGTTGGATTAACAACGAATGTACCGGCACCTTGGAAGCGAGGGGCTTTTGCCTATCCCTTCATTTTACTGCCCTGTACCACTCATTTTAACGGCGTCATCACCTTGGTTTCCAGCTCGCAATGTGTTACATCACGCCAATGGCGGCGGATAGCAATATCAGCAGAAAGGTCAGTATTGTTATAGGAAATAGACCATTGTGTGTTGCTTGTGATGTTATCGGGGTTTGGGTCTTGTGCCGCCGCTTTCATTGCGTTCCACACGGTATCGTCGGTGTAATTGCCTTTTTTCGTTTCCAGCACCTCCAGCACAGCGTCATAGCGTTCCCTGCCGTGACCGTAGATACCGTTTTTCTGATTTGGAAGCATCTCATCCTTAAGACGAATAAAGAAATTAGTAACTACCTCTGATGGAGTATCTATCAGCTCTCTTGGTTCGCCGTTAATGTCATACTCTTGTTAGGCATCGTTAGTACTGGTGTTAGGCGATGAATAGCAGATCTATCTTTTCGTTTCTTGACTGAAATATCAATAGATCTTTGCAAAGACAAGTGATCGATCTTATATTTTTCCATTATCATTCCGTTATATAGATGAAAGGAGGTGAAGTGGCCATGGGACGGGCAGAAAATACAGCACGCCTGCAGCAACTGATAAGCGCTTATCAGTCGGAGCTGATGCGTGTGTGTTATTTCTACCTCAAGGATCGGATGTTGGCTGAAGATGCGGTACAGGAGACCTTCATGCGTGTTTGGCGCAAGTTGGATAGTTACCAGGACAAAGGCCAAGAAAAGGCTTGGCTTTATCGCATCGCTATCAATTGTTGCCGGGATACGCAACGTACAGGCTGGTTCCGGCGAGTATTGCCAACAGGCGAACCGCAGCTTTTTCCAAAGGAAAACGTTGCACTCTCTGAAGATGATATCGTTCTGAACATGACAATCCATAACTTGCCGCTTCGCCTTAAAGAAGTAGTACTGCTGTATTACTACCAGAACTTTACCGTGTCGGAGATTGCAAGTATCTTGCATGTTACTCAGCCAGCTGTATCTGAGCGGCTGAAACGTGCCAGAGAGAAGCTCCGAGAAGCGCTGAAGGAGGACTAATTCAATGAATGATAATGGGCATAAGAGAATCCGACAAGCAATTGAGAATGGATATGGTGGCCTGACTGGTGATGAAGGACTGGCAGCGCGCATCATTAACACATCATCCAGAGGCTGGCGGCTACCTTCCTTCAGGCCACTGGTAATCACGGCAATAATGCTTGTTTTGATGGTTGGCGTGGCGCTGGCGTTGGTACCGCAGTATTTTTCTGTGAATGATAGCGGATCCTGGACCTATGTGGATAACCAGCTGCTTTATCAGGGTGCTGAAGCCAAACGTCCTACCGTCGTGTTAGAGCTGGAAGGAATCCGTCACATGGCTTCGGAGGAAGGCACGGGTATGCTCTACTATATCACCCGTGCTCAGGGCGGCGGATTCACGCTGCACAATACAACCAACTATGGGAAAGAATTGTATCCCAGTCGGCACATCAATGCTAAGTATCGCATTCAAGATATTGTCATGGATAGCAGCGAGCTGTATATGTTGGCAGATACGTCTACTGCATCCGGGCAGATTTACCGAGTGTATACGTATGACGAAAGCATCCCTGATGAACTGCTGAACATTCCCAATTGGGAAAACAAGGGAACCACATCATTCGCAGTAAAAGATGGTGTGTTGTACGCATACAATAGCACAACTCAGATGCTTTCTTCCATTGATCTTCGGAATCACACTATGTTGAATGCTCCTGTACGGGCGGGAAACCTGACAACCATTTCTGATGGGTATGAATTGGATGGAGAGCAGTATGTGCTGGGTATTGCTGATGGCAAACTGGTGGCTATTGGCACCCTTTCCGGCAAAAAACTGGACACTGGCGTAAAACTGCCAACGGATGCTATTACACTGGATACCAACAGTTATACCGTGCATGTGGGCGACAGCGCTGGTCTGATCGTTGGCAGCTACGATATTACCGATTTGAGCGGTGTAGAGTTGAGGCAGCTGTACATTGTTGATGCTTCTAATAAGGCACCCTACATTGTTGAAGCTGAAAAGCTGTTCAGAGAGAAATACTCCGATGTGGAGATCGTACACCGCTGGACAGACGGACAGATTGACTACGCAACAGAAATGATGTCTGGTGAGCCCGGTATTGATATCATCTGCTTCCAGGATTACCATGCTTCGATCTCGCCCCTGCCAATGTTGTTGAAGAATGGTGCTATCCTGGATCTTACCGATGAACCGGAGATTGCCGCGCTGCGCGAAGATTACCGCGACATTTGGAATTTGACTTCTGCCAACGGGCGTCTGTATGGCGTACTGGATTCTCTCGTTCCCACTCTCTGGGAAGTAGATGAGAAACTTGCCGCGCAAATTGGTTGGGACATTCCAACTGGTGTGTGGACATGGGATGACTTTGACGCTTTGATTGATTTGGTAATCGCATACAACGAAACGGCAGATCAGCCGATCGACCTTCTGTTGGATGCAGGTGGAATCGGGTATGCCATGGAGCAGTTTGATGCGATCCACTTGGACTATTTCGCAGGCACATCGGACTATCAATCTCCTGCCTATATTAACCTGCTGGCACGCCAACAGCGACTTGCGATGAACGGTCTGCTGTCCGAAAAGCATTTTGACTCCATGAATGACAGGATGGATGGAAGTGTTCTGTTACGGGTGGATGATTGGTGCGTGCTGCGTGGAATGGGTAACAAACGCTATATTCTGCCTCCCGCATTTGATGCAAATGATCCGCGTTATGTGATCAGCGTAAGACCGATGGTAATCAACGCTAACACAAAGCTCAAGGAGGAAGCCGTCTATTTCCTCGCATGTCTGGCCTCGGTTGAAGCTCAAGGAAAGAAGTTCTACTACAATGATGGTCAATGGCTGAAAGACAAGAGTTTGTATGTCCCCGAAGATCCTCATGCATTGGCGTATACAGGCAAGCCAAGTGGTGAAAACGAGACGTTGTTCAACTACATCCTTGAGTATGGGGAACCTGTTGTGAACATTATTGAAGTATGGCGCACTCATTTCCTGGAACTGCTGCCCCGACTGCACGCAGGCGAGATCACACCGGAGGAATATGCGGCTATTGTTCAGCGGCAGGCAGACATGATCTTGGGGGAATAAGCCATGAAACAGCGCACGAAACAGAATGCGATGTTGTCGCTGGCAGGCTTGACTCCTGTTGCAGGCTTCTGCGCCTGCTGGCTGATCCCGCTTTGCATGACCTTCTGGTATGCTTTTCAGCACAACGCTTTCGATCTGCGGTTTGTGGGATTGGATAATTTCAACTACCTGCTGAATAATTCATACTTCCAGCGGGGAATGTCCAACTTACTTCTGCTGGGCGGCGGAATGATCATTTCTGCCCTGGTGGCGGCTCTGGTGATCGCACCTTTACTGTGTGCCCATCAACGCCTTTCTGGAGTAGGCTTTGCCATTCTGCTGCTGCCGTTGCTGATACCATCCATATCAGCAGTGAAGCTGTGGCAGTCTGTGTTTGACACATCATCCTTTCTTGCTCCCGCATCAGCAACAGCTTCACTCCTCACACTGTTCCTGTGGAAATACGCCGGTGTGGGTGCTGTGCTGCTCTGTACTGCTCTAAAGAAGATCCCCCAGACAATTCTGGATGCAGCTTCACTGGATGGTGCCGGAGCAATCCGCACTTATCTGAGCATCCGATTGCCTATTGCAGGCGGGCAGCTTGCAGGAGTGCTCATTGTGCTAACCATGTTCATGTTCCGGGTGTACAAGGAGAGTTACCTGCTCTTTGGCATGTATCCGTCAGAGGATGTATATATGCTCCAACACTATATGAACAACCAGTATTTGAAAATGAATCTGCAGTATGTAACAGCATCAGCAGTGATTCTGACTGTGCTTGCGCTGTTTCTCTATGGCATGTTCTGGTTGTTTCATAGAAGAAGGCGGGGGCTTGCATGAAACGTTTCTCTGCAGTTCTGTTGGTCATTCTGCTGGCCGCTTTCGCCCTTCCTTTGGTTGTGCTGGTGATTGCTTCGTTCTGTGAGGGAGATTTGATCAACTTCCTAAAAGGAGAGCAGAACACTCTGGCTATTTCCACCGGGCAGTACTCCAGTTTCTTTGCAAACGAAGATATGCTACGGCGCTTCGGCAACTCACTGAAGATCACTGGTGGGACATTGTTGATCCAGTTCCCCATGTCAATGCTGGGCGGACTATATCTGGCTCGGTGCAGCTGGCGTAGTACACGAATTGTACGTTTCCTGTTGCTGGTGTTACTACTTCTGCCATTCCAAAGCGTGATGGTTCCCATCTTCAAACTTGCTCGATGGACGCAACTTTATGACAAGCAGCTGGCAGTGATCATCCTGCAGGCTTTTTCGCCGCTGGGAGTGCTGATCGTGTGGCTGCTGATCGGCGCGATTCCGCAGGAGCAATGGGAGGCAGCCCAGCTGGACTGTAAATCGCAGACGGTTACTTTTTGCAGGGTCGTGCTGCCGCAGATCGCATCCGGACTTGCTGTACTACTGCTTCTTTGTTTCGCCGAAGCATGGAATCTGGTGGATTCACCTTCGATTCTATTACCGGATACCTATCTTCGCCCTGCGTCAATGGCCCTCAATGACATCACCAGCCAGGACAAGGGGTACACCTATGCAGATGCTGTGATGTATAGCCTTCCTATTGTCGCCATGTATTTGTTCATCGGTTGGCGGATGCACGAATCGGAGTATACAATATGATGATGCGAAATGAGACACGAAAGTACCCCTTTTTGTAGTTTGTGCGGTGTTGCCATAACTTGACTTGCTCCGGCTTTTGAGTGAGTAATCCGTACGGAGGTGAAAGCCGTGAGCAAGAAGGATATCGGAAAAGGCTGTGTTCTCCGCACACGAATGGCTGTGCTCCATAGTATGATTGTGCGATAATAGCCAACAGTTCCCACTGACATTTGCTCAACCACGGTTTATACTATGTATAAACATAGGGAGGTGTTGTTCATGCAGGTGCAGTTGAAAGCATGGGGAAACAGTCAGGGTATGCAGTCTATTGATCTCTTTCCGACAAACAGCAATGTCACGGTGGATTGCTTCAATCTTTCCTTGCTCCTCATCGGTCTGATCCGCAGGCAGCCGGAGGCAACCCTGCACGGCGTCCAGCTCCTTCTGTAGCAACTCGGTCAAAGCAGCAATCAGCTTGTGCTCATAGATATAGACGCCCGGACAACCATTTCGATCGTAACGATACCGTGTAAGGCATGTCAGACAATATACATTACCAGACTTCTTACGCTCATTCTCGCCGCGATGAAAGCTTCTGCCACAATGACCGCAGAACACCTTGCCCTTCAATCAAAACCAAGAACGGCAAAGGGCGCGTTGTCCCTATTCATTCAAAAATTCAAAGCATCGTTGAACGCCGTGTGAATGAAGGAAACACCTATCTGTTTTCCATGAATGGGAAGAAAATCAGTGCAACCCAATATTACACCTTCTGGAACGGTATCATGGAACAGCTTGGGCAGACCCACACCCCGCATGAATGCCGCCACACCTTCAGATCACGCTTGGATTCAGCCGGGGCAAACAAGGTCTGCATTGATTTGATGATGGGTCACAAATCAAAAGAAGTGGGTGAACGTGTCTATACCCATAAAACCCTTTCAGAACTGCGCACCGCTATTGAACTAATATCTAGTTAGTAACACAAAAAGCCGGAAGCCCCTGAAACACAGGAACTTCCGGCTTGCCTTTTTACATTATACCATATAAAATCCAGATATTACAAGACAGGCTTTCCCAATCCAGTATGCTTCTCCGTTTTTTTGATTTCTCGCCCGGTGGATGCATATGCGCATACATTGCTCGTGCTTTGTCCACATGCGCGGGCCAAGCGCAACAAAGGCCTCCTGCTGCAGTCTGTACGCTGCAACAGGAGGCCGAATTTACCGGTCCATTGGATGATAATCATCCGGGATGCTGCGGAATGCGCTTATTTCTTCCTCCTGTACAGCAGGGTCATGCCTGTGACGCTGCCAGCCAGCAGCAGGAGGTACAGCACCGGATTCAGGAAATCACCCGTGGGCGGAGGGCTGAAGACGGCAGTATTGATGATGGTGCCGCCCGCGTAAACGCGATCCGTTACTGCCTCCGCCTCACCCTGGTTGACATACTCTGTGCGGTATCCATCCATCGGGAGCTCCACGACATAGTAGTCATCCTCATCGACCAGGCTGTACACATAGCTTCCGTTGCCCCGGTCCGCAGGCGGCTGAAGCGGCGTACGATGCACCGTGCCGTCCGGATTATAGAGGATGAACTGCGGCGTGGGATGCTCCCCGGGATCATCCTGCCAGACCTTCGTGAAACGGAAGTCGTAGCCGTAGATCAGCGAATTGCTGATGGTGAAGCCCTCTCTGGCCGAGCCTGTGATCTCGGTTCTGTAACGCTTCACCTCGTCCTCGACGATCGTATACTCGATGGGCTTTCCCTGCGCATAGACCGGCTCATCCTTGAAAACGCCGCGCCATTTTTCTTTCTGGGTCAGCACCATGTCCCCGACCTCTTCCCCATTGGCCAGCAGGCGCACGGCAATGGATTCCGGGCGGTATTTGTATTTGTTCGCACTGTCCTCCCAGTGCTTTGCAACGGGGATATCAAAGCTTTCCGGCACGTGGATATTGGTGACGCGAAAGCCGTCCTGCGCAACCCTGTATTCACAGGTATAGCCTGGCACGGCTTCCTCCTCCAGCGTGTAGGTGATCTTCCGCCAGGGATTCTCCTCGTCCGCGGGAATCGGCCAGCCCATCCGCCGGGCATCGCGGAGGTAAACGGGCAGACTGCCGAATGTGCCGCACCAGTCCTCATCCCCGGTCAGCTCAAGGGAGAGAACCCGCGTGCCCTCGGCGTACAGATGCAGCGTGACTGCCTGCGGGCGCAAGCCGTCGCGATCGCCGTTGTCACTCCAATACTTGCAGACCTTCCCCTCAAACGTGTGGAAGATATAGCGGTTGATGAGGGTATTGCCCTGCACCTCCCCCTGGTAGCCCTCCGGGACAAGCACCTCGTCCACGGTGTAGCGGATTTCCTCGCCGCGCTCATACCTGTACAGGTTCTCCCAGGTATAGCTGAATGTATCTGCCTCCAGGGTGACAGGCGCGCCAACAGGTCTGCCATTGGCATAGAGCTGTACGCCATACGGGCCCCGCATGCCGGACAGATCATCGTCATCCTTCCAGACCTTGTAAACGGTGTACTTCGTTCGCTCCGGCTGATGCACATTGGTGATAGTCACCAGCGCAATCTTGTGCTCCTCATTGTCCGCCGCGGCACGGATCGTCACAGGAGAGGAGGCCGGCGCTTCCGCCAGTGCCGAAGCCGACACGCAGCAAAGCAGGATCGCCCATGCGAACATCAACAGTCTGCGCATGCCGCGCCTCCCTCCTTTCCTTGATCATTCCTGCCTGCCCGGACAGGCCTCCGTCAGTTGGTTGGATCGCCGTTCGGAGTGCCCACCGTGACATACTGCGGGGCGGAGGCGGTGTAGCCAGCCGGCACCGGGTCCTCTACCACGATGTAGGTGATTGGACGGCCGAACTTGTCGTACACCGGCAGATCCTCCACGCTCCAGTTCCACACGTTGCCGGTGCTATCGCCTGCTGTGACGATCACGATCTTCACCAGATTGGCATCGGCAATCGCGTTCTCGTAGAGCTTCAGCTGGACGCTGTCCGGGCGGATCCCGTCGCGGTCATTGTCGTCATGCCACTCCTTCGTGCCCACAATATCCACCTTGCCGGTCAGCACGTTGGTGACCTTCACCGTGTAGTTGCCCTGCACGTCCACCGTGATCTCACAGGTGGTCGTGTAGCCCATGACCTTGCTGACCTCCTCGATGGTGTACTGGATGGTCTGGCCGCTCTCGCGCATGTACAGGTCGGTCACATGGGCAGTCCACTGATTGCCTGCGTTGAGAGTAATCGGGCCGCCTACGTCCACCAGGGTGCCATCCACGTTCTTCTTCTTGACCTGCACCTTGATTTCCTCGGGGCGGTGCTGGCTGTTGTTGTCATCCCAGAACTTGCTGATGACCATGTCGATCTTGTCCGGCTCATGCTTGTTGATGATCGGCGTCACAGTCAGCTTGTCGTCCTCCACATAGGTGACCATGTAGCTGTTTTCAGAGAGCCGGGTAATCACTGCCGTGTAGTTCGCAGGGACATCCACGGCAGCCACGGAATACCTGTTGTCGGCGGACAAGCCGGTCCAGCTCTGAGTTTCGCCGGGCGTAACCGTCATGGGGGCACCGGTTTCCTTCCCGTTGACGACCAGCGCAATCTTGGCGGAGTCGCCGGGCGCATCGCCAGCATGGGTGATGGCCGTCTTCCACTGGAACTGCACCTTGACCGTTGCCGTCCAGCCGGCGTAGAGCGTCATATTGCTGCTGACGGCAGAGCCGAAGGCATACTTGGCATTTAAGGTGGGATCCGTGTACCAGCCTTTGAACGCATAGCCGTCCGCCGCGGGCGCAGCAGGAGGTGCAATACTGCCGCCGTGCTCCACGGACACCGGCTTGATCACCGCGCCATGACCGTTCATGTCAAAGCTCACCTTGTGCAGCTGTGTCCACTTGGCTGTGAGGCTGACAGCTTCCGTCACGGGCGTGTCGAAATCATAGGCGGCCCCGGTACAGTCCGCATTTGCGTACCAGCCATCGAATTGCCAGTCCTTTTCCACCAGATTGCCGGGGTTCGTGGCTTTGCTGCCGTGGTTTACCTGCTGATCGTAGGGCTTCACGCCATGGCCGTTGTTGTTGAAGGTCACAGCATACTTTTTGACGTCCCAGCGGGCGTAGAGCGTGATGTTCAACGTCACCGTTTCATTGCTCTGTCCGTTAGTGAATTTGAACTCTGTCGCGCAGGTGGACTCCTTGTACCAACCGCCGAAGGTAAAGCCCGCCTTTGACGGGTCGGCAGGCTTCATCACCGTAGCGCCGTGGGTCACAGTCTGATCAGGAATTGTTGTCGTGATAGAAGTATCCTGAAGGTCAAACGTCACCGTGTACTTGTTCTGTGTCCACTTGGCGTAGAG
>JAQXLU010000118.1 GCA_029012285.1 Clostridiales bacterium
AACGCAATCGCTCAAGCAACGGGTGCAATTGATGAAGAAATCTTGCAGCAAGGAATTGACATGATTATTTCCGACAGGTGATGATCAGCATATCTGCAGCCATCGACTTGCCGAAGCGGCGCGGGCGGCTGACGCAGATGAGTTTTTGCTTGGTGTTGACCATCTCGTTCAGTGCTGCAATCAGCATCGTCTTATCTACATAGATCCGTGAACTCAGGCTCTCCTGAAAGCCCTTGGTACTCGGATTCAAATAACTACCCATCTGTAACACTGAGCATAACTCAAATTCATTATAGCATGAAAGTGCCTTTAAATAAAGAGCTAACTTGTATGCCTTGGTGAAGAAAAGGGACAGGATTTGAACAGACAGATTCGGGAGCTGAAAGCGGCAGGGGCCACAGAAATCATCACGGAACGCGAACACGGCGACGCAAAAGTAAAGCCACATCTGGATTTGCTCTTGCAGACCGCCGAAGAGGGCAGCGCACTCATATGCTGCGAAGTATCGCGACTGAGCCAATCCACGCAGCAGCTTTGCGAGATCGTGAACAGCATCAAAGAAAAGCATATGCGGTTGATGATCCTCGGCAGCATCACAGTCGATTGCCGCAGCGGCCAGATTGATCCCATGAGCCAAGCGTTTATCCAAATGAGTGCGGTTTTCGCAGAATTGGAGCTATCTATCCTGCGGGCAAGAGTAAAATCAGGTTTAGCCAACGCCCGCGAAAAGGGCCGCAAAATCGGCAGACCGCAGACCACGAAAGATGATATTCCGGCGATATTTTATAAGCATTATCCTGCATATGCGGCGGGACATATGAACGTGACGGAATTCGCCCGCGTTTGCAATTTGTCGGTAACCGTCAAATTTCCGCTCACATAGACGCGACTGCTGCCCTGCCTGACAATAAGAGATAGTATCAGTATGGCTTTGTCGGTTCAGGCAGACAGGCGAACGGGGCTGCTGCAGATTCTTGCGCTTCTGCAACAGCCCCTTCAGCGTTATGCGATGCGGAACCAATCCAGCGTGATGCTGCCGGTCAGACGCAGGGTGAAGTCATGCTCGCCTGCCAGCGTGCCGAGAGGCAGCGCATGCGGGGTGAAGTCTGCTGCGTCCACCGTGACCTCGCCCAGGGATTCGCCGTCCGCCAATACCTCGATCGTGCCCGTGCCGCGGGCATGCAGGGTCAGGGTGCTGCCGGGCGCGATGTCGTAGATATGGGGGTAGCGGGCCTCGTTCGTGCCCTCCTTCTGGGCGATGGCGAAGCCCTCGTGGGCGCCGTCGGCGGTCTTCAGCTCGATCTTCTCCAGGCCCGGCGTGATGGCCATGTACCATTCCGCCTCGATCTTGTCCCAGCCGGCGAAGTACTGCCCCACGCCGCAGCGGCGGATGGTTTCGTCCAGCATGAGCGTGCCGTCGTCGCACATGTGCACGTACATCAGCCAGCTTTGACGGAAGCTCCAGCTCTCCGTGCCGTGGCTGACGGCGTAGAACCACTGGCCGTGCCACTCCAGGAAGGAGCCATGGTCGATGAAGCAGCGTCCGTCGGGGTAGTGCGGGATCTCCTTGCCGATGTCGGTGCGGAAGATGTACGGGCCCAGGCGGTTGCTGCTGGTGGCGTAGCGGCCAGCCCAGTACATGTACCAAGTGTCCTTGTAGCGGAAGACCTCCGCCTGATCGGAGCGCAGCGGGCCCAGGAGCTCGGTCGGCGTGCCATCGGCAGGGTAGACGGGCACCTTGCGGGCCGTGCCGGGGACGACGTCCACCATGTTCCTGTCCAGCTGCATGGCCCAGTAGTGATCCGTCCAGTCTGAGCCGAAGAGGATGTAGGCGTTGGGGTCGTCCCCGTCGGGGAGGATGATGTCCGGGTCGTAGGAGTTCGTGGGCGTGATGCCCTTGGGGAGGATGGGCGTCTTGCCGCGGGCATCGACGAAGGGGCCGTCGGGGCGGTCGGAGACGGCCACGCCGGTGTCGTCGCCGGCGTTGGAGTAGTAGAGGTAGTACCTGCCGTCCCAGGGGCTCTGCACGCAGTCGCAGGCCCAGCAGTTCACCGAGTCGGCGGGCAGGTAGGTGTCCTCGCGCCTGAGGGACCGTGCGCAGTTCCAGTGGACGAGATCCTCCGACCACATGACGTACCAGTCGCGCATGATGAACTGGTTGAAGCCCTCGTCATGGCCGACGTAGACGTACATGGCTTCGCGGCCGGTATCGGGGTTGACGAAGATCTTGATGTGGGGATCGGGGAAGCGGTTGTCCTTCGTGCTCTCAGGGAGGACGGCGGGGGTGAGGGGGTTGCCGAGACGCTCAGGCATGGGGAGACCTCCTTCGTCGGTCGAATTCGGAATGCGGAATTCTGAATTCGGAATTAAGTTTGTGGAACGGGTGCTGTTGAAGATAGTATAGCACGGGTCGGGGGTAAGCGTCAAACCACTCCACGAGCAAACATGGCCAGCAGGGCGAAATAACCCTGCTGGTCAAATCAAATTAAGCGGAAACCTTACAAGAATCCGGAGCAGCCCACGGGAATAGACCAACCGTTGAAGGGTATCCCGGCTGCGTTTCTTTGGTCACAGCAGTATCAATCACGATGGCATAATTCCATCCTCTGGTGGTCAGTGCTTGTAAGAGAATCCGTGCATCCGTCACATCCGCTCCCCATGTGAGGGTGCCGTCCTTGGCGATGGTATAACCGCCAATCCGGTAGGCACAGGTTGGCATCCTCATGTATTCTGCCTTTTAGCCCAGGATTTCACTGATGGCCTTCACCAGTTCTTTCCGATCTTTTTCCCGAAGGTCAAAGCTGACTGGCTGATTCTGCTCTATGGCCCGGCAGAATTCCTCAAATCCCATGTGACCATTTTGTTTCATCATCTCGCTTGCTGCGTTTAGTTCTTCTCTCGTCCAATCTCTGCTCATCTGCAAAACCTCCCATTTCGTTTTGGTAGGTGTATATTGGCTCTGATTTTGCAGAATAGCAAGTAAATGTGACCATATAATTGTCACAAAAAAGCGCGGAAAATACTGTGTAGAATTCAACTGGCTATCATCCCGCTGACAATCGTCCTATCGTCTCAATAGCCCCAAAAGCAGTTTCTTGTCTCAACCTATCAAAAGGCAGACGATAACGCTATTGTCAAAACACGAAAAAAGGGATTCCGGGAGACTGCCCAAATCAGCAAATCTCTCGGAATCCCTTATTTTAAGCCTATTTCTGTACTTTTTTACTTGTTTCGTGACAGAAGAACTACCGTCTCGACATGCCCCGTATGCGGAAACATATCCACCGGCACGGCTTTGACCGCCCGATACCCGCCCTTGACGAGATAGCGCACATCCCGGGCCAGCGTTTCGGGGTTGCAGGAGACATACACGATGGTGCGCGGC
>JAQXLU010000119.1 GCA_029012285.1 Clostridiales bacterium
GCAGCAGCTTTGCAACCATGTGGTCATTCTGGACCACGGCGAGGTAAAGCTGGATACGGAAATGAACGCCATGCAGCATTCCGAACAAAGCATGCTGCGTGCTGACCACCATGGTCCGCAACCCCCAGTTCGAGGGGCAGACCAAGGGCCGCCTGGGCAACAGCGAGGTGCGCCCGGCGGTGGAGGGCATCATCACCCAGCAGCTGACCGACTATCTGGAGAACCTCAAAAACCAGGACGTCGCCCAGGCCATCGTCGCCAAGGCCATCAAGGCCGCCCAGGTGCGCGAGGCTGCCCGCAAGACCCGCGACAACGCCCGCAAGGCCAATCAGCTGGAAACCGCGCCCCTGGTGGGCAAGCTCTCCGCATGCCGCGGCAAAAGGGCAGAGGACAACGAACTGTTCATCGTCGAGGGCGACTCGGCAGGCGGCAGCGCCAAACAGGGCCGCGACAGCCGCTATCAGGCCATCCTTCCCCTGCGCGGAAAGCCCCTCAACGCCGAGAAAAAGCGCCTGGATCAGGTGCTCTCCAACGAAGAATTCCGCAGCCTCATCACCGCGCTGGGCACCTCCATTGACGAGAACTTCAACCTGGCCAACCTCAAGTACCACAAGGTCATTATCCTCTCCGATGCCGACCAGGACGGCGCGCACATCCGTGCCATTTTGCTGACCTTCTTCTTCCGCTACATGAAGGAGCTGGTCACGGGCGGGCATGTGTACATCGGCATGCCGCCCCTCTACAAGGTGCAAAAGGGCAACAAGGTCATGTACGCCTACGACGACAAGGAATTGCAAAAATGCATCAAGGCCGCCGGGAAAGGGTATACGCTCCAGCGCTACAAGGGCCTGGGCGAAATGAACCCTGAGCAGCTCTGGGCTACCACCATGGACCCCGAGCAGCGCAAGCTCATGCAGGTCACCATTGAGGACGCAGCCCTGGCGGATCGCCGCATCACCATCCTCATGGGCGACAAGGTGGAGCCCCGCCGCGATTACATCACCGAGCATGCGGACTTCAACAAGCCTGATCACTTTGAGGGGCCCATCCGCGAGCAGGAAGGAGGCGAGCGCTAAATGGCCAGAAAGACCAGCGACAACCGGCCCATCCCCAAGGATGATCCCTCGCGCATTTTGCAAACCTCCGTCGAGGACGTGATGCACCAGTCGATGATCCCCTACGCCGAGCACGTCATCTTGGAGCGCGCCCTTCCCCGGGTGGAGGACGGCCTCAAGCCCGTGCAGCGCCGCATCCTCTACACCATGCTGGAGTTGGGCACCACCCCCGACAAGCCCCACCGCAAATGCGCCCGCATCGTCGGCGACTGCCTGGGTAAGTACCATCCCCACGGCGATTCCTCCGTATATGACGCGCTGGTGCGCATGGCCCAGGATTTCTCCATGCGCGGCCCGATGGTGGATGGTCACGGCAACTTCGGCTCCATCGATGGGGACAGCGCCGCCGCCATGCGTTACACCGAGGCCCGCATGGCTCCCCTGGCGATGCAGATGCTCCGCGACATCGAGAAGGACACCGTCCCCTTCCGCCTGAACTTCGACGATACCCTCCGGGAGCCCGATATGCTCCCCGCCCGCTTCCCCAATCTGCTGGTAAACGGCGCGACGGGCATTGCCGTGGGCCTGGCGACCAACATCCCGCCCCACAACCTGGGCGAGGCCATCCGCGCGGTGATCGCCCAGATCGACAACCCATCCATATCCCTGGATGAGCTGATGAAGATCATCCCCGGGCCGGACTTCCCCACTGGCGGCGTGCTGGTGGACAATGAGGAGATCCGCAAGGGCTACGAAAGTGGCCGCAGCAAGCTCTCCGTGCGTGCCCGGGTGGAAATCGAGGACGGCGCCGCCTCCCGCAAGCTCATCGTCATTCACGAGATCCCCTACACGGTCAACAAAGCCGCGATGCTGGAGAAGATCCTCAAGCTGAGCGAGGAAAAGAAGGCCCAGCTGGGCTGTATCTACGATATCCGGGACGAGAGCGACCGCAACGGCATGCGCGCGGTGATCGAGCTGAAAAAGGACGCCGACGTACAAAAGGTGCTGAACTACCTGTACAAGTATTCCGATTTGCAGGTGACCTTCGGCGTGAACATGGTCGCCATCGCCGAGGGCAAGCCGGTGCAGATGGGGCTGCAGACGATGATCGGGCACTTCATCCGCCACCAGAAGGACGTGGTCAGGCGCCGCACGGAGTACGACCTCAAGCATGCCCGTGCCCGTGCCCACATCCTACAGGGATTGATGATCGCCGTGGACAACCTGGATGAGGTGATTGCCCTCATCCGCGCCTCCAAGAATCCCAAGGAGGCCAAGGAGAAGCTGATGGCCCGCTTCGACCTGACCGAGGTACAGGCCCAGGCCATCCTGGATATGCGCTTGCAGCGGCTGACCAATTTGGAAATCGTTGCGCTGCGCAAAGAATACGAGGAAGTGCTCCGACTGATCGACAAACTGGAGGGTATCCTGGGCAGCGAGCGCAAGCTGCTATCCGTCATCAAGAAGGAGCTGCAGGAGATCGCCGACGAGTACGCCGACGAGCGCCGCACCTCCATTGAGGCCGCCGAGGAAGTGCCCGCAGAGACCTTCCGGGAGGTGGCCGCCCCGGAGGAGGTCATTGTGGCCTACACCCGCGCAGGCTTCCTCAAGCGCATCCGCCCGGAGGTGTACCGCAAGGCGCCCTTGCCCACCCGGGAGGAGAACGAGCCGGATTCCGCCGACTTCCTGTTCATGTCCCGCACGGACGAAACGCTGCTCATCTTCACCGATCACGGCAACTGCTACCCGCTGTCGGTCGGCGGGCTGAACGAGTGCAAGCCCAAGGATCGCGGGCAGCTGCTCTCGGGCGTTCTGGCCGGTCTGGAGGACGGGGAAAAGGTGCTGTGGATCGCCTGCGTGCGCATGGCGGACATCGCCCATCTGCCGGACTTCCTGTTTGTGACGCGCCAGGGGATGATCAAACGCACCGCCGCCGCGGATTACGACGTGCGCAGCAAGAAGTTCGCCGCCGTGAGCATCAAGGGGGACGACACGCTCCTGTCCGTCATGCCCGCCGCCAACCGGGACGACATCCTGATGTTCTCCCGCGCAGGTTTGTGCATCCGCTTCGCGCTGGACGCGATCCCCACCCAGGGCCGCGTGAGCGCGGGCGTGAAGTGCATGCAGGTGGACAATGGCGACGAGGTGATCTGGTGCGGACAAATCGGCCAGGCAGAGCAGATCGTGCTCTTCTCCGAGCGGGGCTACGCCAAGCGATTGCTCTCGGTGGACTTTGAGCGCCAGAACCGAAACGGCAAGGGCCTCAAATCCTTCTACTTCAACAAGAATGGCTCCAACGGCAAGTACGTTGCCGGCGTGGTCAAGGTGGAAAGCCGCCCCTGCGATTTGCTCATCACCCAGCAGCAATCCGGGGTGACGCGCATGCCCAAGGACACCATCCTGCTGCAAAGCAAGACGGACAGGGGAAATCCCTATGTGATGGCCATCCTGGACGATGTGGTGACGGGGATCAGCGCCATCGAAGCGGACAGCGCAGAGTAAACGGAAGCCCCCGTCGCCCTTGTTCCCCTTGTGTTTTGACACAATCCGTGGTATCATATGACCCGGCGAAAGGTGGTGCAATGATGAACCGCAACGAGTTCTTTCAGGCGCTCCCGGTCACGAAGCTGCTGCTCCGGCTGACCAGCGCAACCCTGGAAATCTGCACAGATGATATCGAGGATATTCACATCATGGTCAGCGGCAGCAAGACCGACGTGGACGCGCTGCGCATCGCTTCCTCCGCAGACGGGCTGACGGTGGAGCAGCCTGTGTCCGCCCTGGCAAAATCCGCCAAGGCGCCAGACAGCTGGCTGCAAATCGCCATCCGCCTGCCCCGCAGCTGGAAGGGCGCCATCGACGCGCGCACCGTCACGGGCTGGATGAACATCCGCTCCGTCGCGGGCACGGATATGTCCCTGGATACCGTCAGCGGGATGCTCATGGTCAACGACGTAAGCTTCCTGACCCTCTCCGCCCGCGCGGTGACGGGCTCGGTCAAGCTGGAACAGGTGTCGGCAGGCAAGTGCAGCCTGTTTTCCACCTCCGGCAGCCTGACGGCCCACGCTTCCTCCGTGAAGGAGGGCAGCGCCAACACCGTCACCGGGCAGATCGTTTTGGCGCTCACAGCGCCCTTTGAAACCCTGTCGCTCAACTCCGTCACCGGCGATCTTCGGGTGGACGCGCCCATGTCCGAATGCAACGCGCTGCTGCGCAGTGTGTCGGGCCGCATCCACACCAGCGGCGTATCCATCCTGGAGGGCGCGCCCCGGCTCAGCGCCACCACGGTGTCCAGCGACATGGATCTGACCTGTACAATAGAATGACATAGATTAAGGAGGGTTTTTCCATGGCACGACAGAATTTCGGCGGCTTTGGCGGCGGCAACATGCAGCAGCTGATGCGCCAGGCACAGAAGATGCAGCAGATGATGACCGACGCCCAGGAGAAGCTGGACGCAATGGAGTACGAGGCTTCCTCCGGCGGCGGCATGGTGAATGTGAAGGTCAGCGGCAAGCGTGAGCTGCTGTCCATCACCATCGACCCCCAGGTGGTCGATCCCGAGGACGTGGAAATGCTCCAGGACCTGGTGATGGCCGCCGTCAATGAGGCGCTGCGCAAGGGCGAGGAAAAACGCGAAGCCACCATGAACAAAATGGCCCCCGGCATGGGCGGCATGGGCGGCCTGTTCTGATGGCAGGCCAGATTGAACCCATCCAGCGGATGGTATCGGAATTAGCGCGTCTGCCCGGCATCGGACAAAAGACCGCCCAGCGCTTGGCCTACCACATCGTCGGTCTTCCCCTGGAGGAGGTTCACGCCCTGGCAGCGGCGCTGTGGCAGGGGCGCAAGGCCATCCGCTACTGCGAGCGCTGCGGCAATTTTTCCTCCGGGGAGATGTGCGATGTGTGCGCCGACGAGCAGCGCGCCAACGGGCAGATCTGCGTCGTCCGCGACCCGCGCGACGTGGCCGCCATGGAGCGCATGCAGGATTATCACGGCCTGTACCATGTGCTGCACGGCACCCTCTCCCCCATGGACGGCGTAGGCCCAGGCGATATCCGCATCAAGGAGCTGATCGCCCGCATCGGCACGGAGGAAGTCACGGAGGTCATTTTGGCCACCAACCCCGACATCGAGGGCGAAGCCACAGCCACCTACATCGCCCGCATTTTGAAGCCCATGGGCGTGAAGTGCACCCGCATCGCCCACGGCGTGCCGGTGGGCAGCGACCTGGAATACGCGGACGAGGTTACCCTGTCCAAGGCCATGGAGGGCCGCAGGGAGCTGTGAACCACGACACCGCAAGCATGCACACCTACCCAAGGTGTGCATCTTTGCTACCAGGAGTGAACTATGGAATACATGCTTCTTGCCATCATCGTCCTGCTGATGCTGTCCGTGGGGCTGCTATTCACATTGCTCATCCGCCAGCGCCATCTGACGGACGCGCAGCGCCAGCAGAATCAGCGCTTTGCCGATGATCTGCAACGCCTGGGCAATGATGTGTTTGATGAATTGGACGCCCAGCGCCAGGAGAATCTGTCCTCCCTCCAGCAGACCGGCGATCGCATCACCGCATCCATGAGCCACATGGGCCAGAGTCAGACAACCCTGCTGGAAAGCATGCAGCGTCAGCTCCTGCTTTCATCGCGGAATCAGGAGGAACGGGTGTGGCAGATGTCCACCAGCGTGAACGAAACCCTCGCCCACCTGGACGCCCGCATGGAGCAGGTGCGCAAGTCCTCCGCCGAGGGCATGGAAAGCCTGCGCCAGGAGAACGCCCGCCAGCTGTCCGACATGCGCCGCGCCATGGACGAGCGCCTCACCCAAAGTCTGGATAAGCGGCTGAACGACTCCTTTGCCCTGGTCAGCCAGCGGCTGGAGCAGGTCTACAAGGGTCTGGGTGAAATGCAGCACCTGGCCACCGGGGTTGGCGACCTCAAGCGGGTGCTGACCAATGTCAAAACCCGCGGCATCTGGGGCGAGATGCAGTTGGGCACGCTGCTTTCCGCCGTCATGACCAAGGAGCAGTACGAGGAGAACGTCGCAGTGGTGCGCGGCAGCCAGGAGCGCGTTGAGTTCGCCATCCGCTTGCCCGGCAAGGATGGCGACGCGCTCTACTTGCCCATCGACAGCAAATTTCCCCTGGAGGACTACACCCGCTTGCAGGAGGCAGCCGCTGCCGCTGACGCAGCCGCCGTGGACGCAGCTCGCAAGGCGCTGCTCCAGCGCATCCGCCTGGAGGCCAAACGCATCGCCACCAAGTACATCGCGCCGCCCCATACCACCGACTTCGCGGTGATGTTCCTCCCTGTGGAGGGGCTGTACGCGGAGGTTGCGCAACAAATCGACCTGGTGGACGTGATCCAGCGGGAGCAGCGGGTGGTTATCGCAGGGCCGAGCACCTTCTCCGCGCTGCTGAACGCGCTGCAAATGGGCTTCCGCACGTTGGCCATCGAGCAGCGCTCCAGCGAGGTGTGGAAGCTGCTGGGCACGGTCAAGGCGGACTTCGGCGCGTTCTCCGAGGTGCTGGAAAAGACCCAGCTGCGTTTGCGCCAGGCCAGCGAATCCATCGACAGCGCCTTTGCCAGGACGCATGTCATCCAGCGCCACCTGGGCGCGGTGGAATCCGGGATGGAGGGGCAGCTCCCCTCCGCGAAAGAATAGCAAGCACAATCGACAGTCGCCTGCCCGTCCGCCAGGCGCACAAAGGAGTCCCTATGAAGCTGACTGTCCTGATGGAAAACACCGCCTGCCGTGACGAGATGGTCTGCGAGCACGGCCTGAGCCTCTACATCGAGGCAAACGGCCAGCGCATCCTCTTTGACGCGGGGCAGACCGGCGCATTTGCCGACAACGCCGAAAGGCTGGGCATCGACTTGCGCCAGGTAGACCTGTGCGTCCTCAGCCACGGACACTACGACCACGGCGGCGGGCTGGGGCACTTCCTGGAAATCAATGACCACGCGAAGGTATACGTCAGCCGCCACGCCTTTGGCGACTACTACAACGCCGAGGAGAAGTACATCGGCCTGGACTGGGCGCTGCTTGGCGAGGAGCGCATCGTGTTTGTGGGCGACAATCTGACCCTGTCGGACACGCTGTCCCTCCACACATGCGAAGCCTTCCCCCAGCCCTACTTCACCCCCGCCAGCGGCCTGATGGTCAAGCGCCGGGACATGATGGTGCCCGACGACTTCCGGCATGAGATGTACCTGCTCATCCGGGAGGGCGCGCGGCGCATCCTCATCAGCGGATGCAGCCACAAGGGCGTAATGAACATCAAAACCTGGTTCGCGCCGGATGTATTCATCGGCGGCTTCCACCTGATGAAGCTCGACCCGGTGCAGGAGGCCACCCGGCTGAAATTCACCGCCATGGAGCTGCTGAAGCAGGACACGGTCTACTACACCGGCCATTGCACGGGCGATAAGCAGTTCGCGGCGCTTAAGGGCTACATGGGCGAGCGGCTACACGCCCTGTCCACCGGCATCACCCTGGAGATCTGAGCCATTTGTGATTGACGCGCACCGCCTGTTGTGCTATAATCATGCCATCCGCTGATGTGGTGGAATGGCAGACACCGGGGACTTAAAATCCCCTGCTTCGGCGTGCGGGTTCGAGTCCCGCCATCAGCATAGACAAAAAGCCTTGCAAACATTGGGTTGCAGGGCTTTTTTGTGTGCTACGCCGGGCATGGGTACACGCACTGAAAAGGGACAGCTCCGATGGTTTCCCCCACGGGCTGTCCCTGAATTCACTTTTTGCGCGCGCCTAACGCTGCGGCAAGTGCTGCGAACAGCAATCCCGCCACCGGCCAAATCATCCAGGTGCGGCGCCAGTCCCCGGTGTAGAAGCTCCAGCCCAGGTAGATCGCCGTCACAACGCACCAGTAGACGCCCGGCCAGGGGGAGCGGTTCACCCGCTTCTGGGCGCGGGTATATTCACCCTCCTCCAGCAGGCGCTGGAAGCTGCCCTCCACCATGCCCTCACTGACAAAGAGGTATACCGCCACCGCCACGATGGCCAGCAGCGCGCAGACCGACGCAATCACATAGATGGCGATGTCCGTCATCAGGGTCGTGCATAGCAGCGGCACAGGCGACAGCACGCAAAGCACCACGCCCGCAATGATGCAGCGGGTATACTTGCTCCGGCGCTCCTTCTTCATTTCTCCGACCATGCCGGACACGCCATAGGCCGTGTCGATGGGCTCCTTTTCCAGGTACTCGTAGGGCTCGTTCTTCATGCCATAGCGGAGGAACACGACCACCGCCAGGGCCACGGTCACCAGCAGGAGCACGATGCCAGTCACCGCAGCGGCAAGCTCGCTCAGCCGGTTCATATCGGCCAGGGCGGAGAGCAGCATCAGGGGGATGGGCGAGAGGATGCAGGCGCTCACCGCCAGGGCCACGGGCTTGGCATGCTCCTGCACGTGGCGCAGATAATCGCTTGCCTCCTCCATGGACACACGGCGCAGCGTGCTCTCGCTTGCCTCGGGGAGCATGGGGCTTTCACCCTCCATTTCATCCTTGAGCAGATAGTCCGTGCTGACGCCAAACAGGCGGCTCATGGCAATGACGCGATCCAGGTCGGGCACGGATTGCGCACCCTCCCACTTGCTCACCGCCTGACGGCTCACGCCCAGCTGATCCGCCAGCTCCTCCTGGGACCACCCAGCCTTCTTTCTCAGCTCAATGATTTTGTTTGCCAGGATCATATTCGCACCTCATTCATCTGTGGTTTCGCCCTTGAGCGTGGCTATATCATAGCACAAAATGCGATTGCGCGCCATCAAATTGGCCTGGAAATCTGTCAACTGGCGGTTGCAACCCCCGTTTTCGTTGAAAAAAGGCCGCGTGCATGATAAAATAATCCCGACTCGGGACGCTGTGTCCCGCCAAATGATTGTGAGGTCGCCATCATGCTTCATGAGGACAACGAGCGCATGCTGACGCTCATCAGCGAGTATCTGTGCTTCACCCCCTGCGCCATCCGCCCGGAGGATGTGCACAGCCTATCCGAAGAATGCAGACTATCACAGGAGGAGGCCTACCTGGCGCTGCTATCCGCTCACCTCCACCTGGATACCGCCAAGCCCGAGGACGCGCGGCTCTACCGCGCATACCTGCCGCGGATGGTGCACCATCTGAACTCCGCGCCCCTGGAGGCGGACGCCTATTTGCAAGCCGTACGTCCGTCGGAGGGCACGCTGGACGCCATCGACCTGGTGCAGGAAACCCTCCAGCCCATGGAGCTGTTCGTGACCGACGATTTTGAGGTGGACAGCCAGGGCCGGGTGCTGCCCCAGCTGGGCTGGTTCGACCGGGCATTCTCCTTCCCGGCCATCCGGGAGGACGGCCGCGTGTGGATGACCGTCACACCCAATGAGATTCACACCATCCAGCGCGCGGTGCAGGAGAGCCGCGGCAATGTGTTGACCTACGGATTGGGGCTGGGGTACTACGCCTTCCACTGTCTGCTCAGGGACGATGTGGAGAGCGTCACCGTGGTGGAAAAGAACCCGGCAATCATCGAGGTGTTCCGTCGGCATCTGCTGCCCTTCTTCCCCCGCCAGGACGCGCTATGCATCCTCCAGGCGGATGCCTTTGACTACGCCGAACACGTCATGCCCCGGGAGGGCTACGACACCGTGTTCACCGATCTGTGGCATGACGTGGCGGACGGCATCCCCCTCTACCAACGGATGAAAGCCCTTGAATCCCCCGGTCCACGCTACCTCTACTGGATTGAAAGGACGCTCCAGGTCTACATGCCCTGATGGCGCTCCGCCCGCCGCCTGCGGGCAGCATACACGATGGTCAATTCCTGCATGCCGTCCTGCCTTCGCTCGGTGAGGTTTGCGTGCACCCCGGCGGCGTTCATCTGCGCCACGATGTCGCGAATGGCGTTGCGATAGGGCCGCACGTCCCGAATGAGGGTGATCACATGCTGCTGATGCGTCTTCTGTGCCTCCCGGCTGATGTTCTTGTGCCGGGCCGCGCCGATGAGCAGCACCGCATCCCGGATGCACAGCCTTTCCCGGACGATGCGGCGGGCCAGGCGATGGCGCGTCACCGCGTCGGGCAGCAGCAAAAGCGCCTGCGCGGTCTTTTCCGGCACGCTCTCCCGGCGAAGGTAGGCCCGCAGCGCGTCGTCCATTTCACACAGGCGCAGCCGCGCACTCACCTGGGGGACGCTCAGCCCGGTCAGGCGCGACATGTCCGCCCAGGCATACCCCTGGGCCCGCAAGCGCAGCAGCAGCTCCGCCGAGTCAAGATAGTGCATGGGCGGCTTTTGTGCAATCGCTGGGGCAGTTTGCATTGGGTATAGCATGGCAGATTTCTCCTTTGGAGGACGGCTACCCCTACTATATGACAATCCCCCGCACATCGCAAGCAGAATCGTTCGACAGCTTCTGCCCGGTGCGCGGGGGATTTCATGCGTTTTGAGCGCGATTATGTTACTTCTTATCGTTTCCGCCTAAGGGGGACTTGCTGGGCATGCCAGCTTTTCGCGGATACTGTCGAGCGGTTTTTGCCACCTTTGCGATGGGCAGCAGCAGATGCTGCCAATCCCGACCGGGAAAGGTCACGCCAACGGGCTCGCCCACCCTGCCGCCCAGCAGAAACGCGGCCTTGCGGCCCTGGGGGAGCTCCTCCATGAGCGCAGGGCCCTTCCAGCACAGCGCTTTGCCGCCCACCTTCACATAGGGCAGCAGGTATTCCGAGAGCACCGCGAGAGATGCGACAGCCCGGGCCACGGCGATGTCATACCGTTCCCGATGTTGGGGGAACTGCGCGCCATCCTCCGCGCGGGCATGCACCAGCTTGACGTTGCGCACCCCCAGCTCGTCGATCACCGCCTGGAGGAAGGTGAGGCGCTTTTGCTGCGCATCCATGAGGGTCACCTGCAAATCCGGGCAGGCCAGGGCCAGCGGCAACCCGGGAAAGCCCGCGCCGGTGCCCACGTCGATGAGGCTGCCCGATGGCGGAATGAGCCCCGGCACGCTCAGGGCGCTCAGGCTGTCCACATAATGCTTGTCCATCATCTCTGCCTCGTCGGTCACGGCGGTCAGATCCATGCGGGTGTTCCAGTCCAGGAGCAGCTCGTGGTAGCGCAGCAGCTTCCCGGGCAGGACTTCATCGTGGGGGATGCCACATTCGTTCAGCCGGGCGGAGAGCATTTCAATCGTCATCGTATCACTCCAGGGACAGGTGCAGGTATTTCTGCATCCAGTATTTGATCCACGCCAGGGCCTCACGCCCGTGGTTCTTGACCCAGAAATTGATGCCCAGCTTGGTGGGCGAGCCCAGCCCGCTGGCTTCCAGGCCAGCGTCCTCAGCGATGGCCATCGCCCGGGGGAGATGATAATCGCTGGTGACGATCAGCACCTGATCGACCTCATGCCCCGCCAGGAGGCGCAGTGCATTGTCGATGTTCTGCTTGGTGTTGAAGCTCTTGTCGTCCATGAGGATGGATTCCGCAGGGACGCCCTGCTTCACCAGCTCATCCCGCATGATGTGGGCCTCGGGCGCAGGCTCCTTGCCGCCCTGCGCGCCACAGACGACGACCAGGCCGGGATGCTCCTTCCAGGCCTTCGCCGCCGCGTCGATGCGCCATTGCAGCTGGAGCGAGGGCGTGCCATCCGGCTTGACCTGCGCGCCCAGGACGATGATGGCGTCATACTCGCCCACAGGCCCGACATGCTTCTCCCGATAGCACACCATCGCCACCACGCCCAAATAGAAGAATACGCCCAGCAAAACGCAGATCAGTAGCAGCTTGAGCAGTGTGAAATGCTTCACGGTAGTTCAGTCCTTTCGTTCAGCCCCCGTCGTCCCAGGTGGCATCCCAGCCATCCTCCTCGCGGAAGGCCCATTTCCTGCCATCCCGGACCAGGGAGCAGGTGAAGTCCCCATGCATCGCCATGCTGTACGTTTCCCCGTCCGCCACGATGATATGATCCATCAGCGCGATGCCCAGGCGGGACAGTATGCCCTCCAATTCGCGGGTCACATCCACGTCCCCCAGGGAGGGCACCGCCTCTCCGCCGGGATGGTTATGGCAGAGGATCACGCCATAGGCATTATGGTTCAACGCCGTTTCCACCACCAATCGCGGATAGGCGGGCACCTCTGCCAAGCTTCCCTCCCCCACAATGCGCTGCCCCAGCACCCGCAGCTTGGTGGACAGGGAGATGACGTAGAACCGCTCCTTGCGCAGCCCGACGAGCAGCGCACGGCAGTAATCCTGCACGTCGCGATAGTGGGTCAGGCGCATTTTCTCCTCGCACAGGCAACGCTCGTAGCGGCGGAACATCGGCACGATGAGGGAGATGAGCGTAGCGGTCTCCTCGCCCACTCCCTCCACCGCACAAAGCTGATCCACCGGCGCCTCCAGCACGCCCCGGAGGCTGCCAAAGGTATCCAGCAGCCGGTGCGATAGCGGATTCACGTCCCCCCGCGCCCGGGCATAGAACAACAATAGCTCCAGCACCTCGTGGGGCGCGAAGCCTTCCAGGCCGTCCAGGCGGAAGCGTTCCCGCAGCCGGCGGCGGTGTCCATCGTGCATGGTCATGGCTTCCCTGCTTTCCGGGGACAAGCCCCTTCCTCTAATCAACGAGTGATTGCGGCGTTTTCTTCCAACATCATGTCAAAAACTTCATTTACCTGGCTGCCCAGGCGCTGCATTTCGCCCAGCACGCGGGCGCGGCCCTTGGGCGTTTTGTACCACTCATCCCGCCCGTAGCCCGGCATGCTGGCCGGGCAGACGATGAACCGCGTCTCCGGCATGGCCGCCTGATAATACAGCAGCGCCCGCCGGGCATGGAAGGCGTGGCAGGCCAGGATCGCCGTGCGGCAGGCAATGCCCCGCGCTTGCAGCACATCCCGGGAACGCTGGGCATTCTCCCAGGTGTAGGTGGCCTGATCCTCCCTGAGAATGGCATGATCCGGCACACCGTGGCGCATCAGCACCTCCCGGAGGAAAGCCCACTCCGTGTCAAATAGGCCGGGATACTCGCTTTTCAGCGGCTCGGGCAGCTCCATGAAGTACCCGCGTTTTATCGTATACCGTCCGGATGGCAGCACATAGGGCGCATACCCGGCGCGGTACAATTCCGCCGCGCGCAGGGCATGCTCGATTTTGCGCGACCCGGGCACAAAAATGACATCCGCCTCTTCCGGCGCATCCTCAACATAGATGAATTCCGTCACCGCGCGGATGAACCGCTCAGCCCCGGCAGTCAGCTTCTCCTGCATAGGCCCTCCACAGGGACACCAGCCGTGCCCGCTCGTCCGCGCTCACCGGGGTGAGCGCCCTTGTGTAAATCTCACGCATCTCCATCTGCGACAGCTTCTGCGGATGATTGCTCAGCCGCTGCACGTTCACCGAGGCGACCAGCGCGTCGAGCGTCGATGCGTCGGGCAATTCCTCGGGGAGCATTTCCGATGCTGCCAGCAGCCCCAGCAGCAGCTCGGGCGCGTCCGCCGGGGACACACCCATCACATCGGATAGCTCCGCCAGCACGGGCGCGTCGCCCATCTGCCGCCACAGGTGGGGCAGCGTCAGCATACAGGCATGCCCATGAGCCGGGCCGATGCGCTTGGTGATCTGGTAGCTCATGGCGTGGGCGGCGGTGGTTCGGCTGATGCGGATGGCACAGCCGGATTCATAGGCAGCCAAAAGCATGGCATCCGCCGCGTCGGGCTGGCCGGACAGGTACGCATCGTAATGCGCCAATACGCCGCGGATCGCCCTCCGGGCATGGACGCGGCTTTCCTCGGTGGTCCTGATTGCCCAGTAGGACTCAATGCCCTGGCAGAGCGCATCCATCGCGCAAGCCTTCTGATGGTACGGGGGCAGCGTGTTTAGCAGGGTGCTGTCCAGCAGGATGGCCTCCGGCAGCAGCGCCGGGTGATCCAGCGAGAGCTTTTCCCCCTGCACATACATCACCGCAATGGGCGTGGCCTCCGCGCCTGTGCCCGCCGTGGCAGGAATCGCAATGTGGGGCAACACGCCATCCTCCGGCAGACGGCTGGCCTTCACGGCCTCCATGTCCGGCGCGAGCAGCAGCGCCTTCACAGCCTTGGCGGTGTCCATCGCCGAGCCGCCCCCGACGGAAATCAGCCCATCGCAGCCATGCTGACGGTACATCTCCACCCCGGTGATGGCATCTGCCAGGTCAGGGTTGGCATGGTAGCCGGAAAAGCAAGGCAGCATCATGCCCGTCCGGGCGGAAAAGTCCGCTTGCATCCTGGCGCTGCACACCAGCAGGGGGCGGCGCATCTGCAGTTGCGCCATCAGCCCGGTCAGCCGCTCCCCGTCAAGGCTCCCCCGCCCGCTCACGATATTCTGCATGCTCCGCGCTCCCTTCGACAGATTTCATCCCTATTGTACCCCATTCGCCCGATTCTGTCAAAACAAAAAGCAGGGGTCAAAGCCCCTGCGAAAGCTTATGCAAACGTGCGCACCCGCCGCACGCCCGGCAGCGCCCGGATCTTCTCCAGCGCGGCCTCGGTGGGGAGGTCGGGGATATCCATCACGGTGACAGCCATGTCCTTTTTGGACTTGTTGGTCAAATCGGTGATGTTGATGCCCTCGGCGGACACACAGGCGGTGATGGTCGCGATGGAATTGGGGATGTTCTCGTGGATGACCAGCACCCGCGCGCCCTCGGGACGGCCCAGCGCCACCTCCGGCAGATTGACGCTGTTGTGGATGGAGCCGAATTCAAGGTAATCCCGCAGCTGCGCCGCCGCCATGGACGCGCAGTTCTCCTCGCTCTCCGGGGTGGACGCGCCCAGGTGGGGAATCGCCACCACCTTCTCCACGCCCAGCAGATCGGCGGAGGGGAAATCCACCACATAACCGCCCAGCTGACCGCTTTCCAGGGCGGAGAGCACATCGGCATTGACCGCCAGCTCGTTGCGGGAGAAGTTGAGCAGCACCGCACCGGGCTTCATCTTCGCAATCACATCAGCGTTGAACATGCTGCGGGTCTTGTCGTTGAGCGGGACATGGATGGTCACATAGTCCGCCTGCGCGAGCACCTCCGCGTCGCTCTTGGCGTGGATGACCTTGCTGGACAGCGCCCAGGCGCTTTCCACGCTGATAAAGGGGTCGTAGCCCACCACGCGCATGCCGAAGCCCTCGCTGGCGGCGTTGGCCACCAGGCGGCCGATCGCACCCAGGCCGATCACACCCAGGGTCTTGCCCCGAAGCTCCGGGCCGACAAACTGCCCCTTGCCCTTTTCCACCAGCTTGGGCACAGCGTCGCCCTCCGCCTTCAGGCCGGCAGCCCAGTTCACGCCGCCCACGACATTCCGGCTGCCCAGCAGCAGGCCGCAGAGCACCAATTCCGCCACAGCGTTGGCATTGGCGCCCGGGGTGTTGAACACGCAGATGCCCTGCGCGGAGCACTTGTCAATCGGGATGTTGTTCACGCCTGCGCCGGCGCGGGCAATCGCCAGCAGATTCTCCCCCAGCGCCATGTCATGCATGGCGGCGCTGCGGACGAGGATGCCGTCCGGCACGGGTTCTTCCTTGGCGACGGTATAATGATCGGCGGACAGCTGGGTATAGATGATGTCCGAAATCGCATTGAGCGTCTGAATCTTGTACATGGGGATGGCCTCCTGTCGGTTGAATTATGCCTGTGCAGCCTCGAACTGCTTCATGAAGGCGACCAGCTTCTTCACGCCCTCCACAGGCATGGCGTTGTAGATGCTCGCGCGCATGCCGCCCACGCTGCGGTGGCCCTTGAGGTTCACCAGGCCCTCCGCTGCGGCAGCCTTGACGAAGGCCGCGTCCTTGTCCGCATCGCCGGTGACGAAGGTGACATTCATCAGGCTGCGGTACTTCTTCTGCGCCGTGGCCTTGAAGAGCTTGGATTCATCCAGGAAGTCGTAGAGCAGCGCGGCCTTTTCCACATTGACCTTGTGGATGGCCTCCACGCCGCCGATGGACAGCAGCCACTCAAAGGTCAGCCCTGCCAGGTAGATGCCCCAGGTGTTGGGGGTGTTGTACATGCTGCCCTTTTCGGACTGGACGGTCCAGTTCATCAGCTTGGGGCAGAGCGGGTTGGCCTTGCCCAGCAGCTCCTTCTTCACCACCATGACGCACAAACCGCTGGGGCCGATGTTCTTCTGTGCACCGGCGTAGATCACGCCATACTTGGTCACATCCATGGGCTCGGAGAGGATCATGGAGGAGGCGTCGGCCACCAGGGGCGCCTTCACCTCCGGCAGCTCAATGTAGCGCGTGCCATAGATGGTGTTGTTCTGGCAGATGTGGACATAGTCCGCATCGTCGGAGAAATGCGCGGTTTTCATGTCCGGGACGTAGGTATATGTATCCTTCCGGGAGGACGCGGCGATATTCACCGTGCCATAGCGCTTGGCTTCCTCGGCGGCCAGGTGGGCGAAGTTGCCGGAATCCACATAGTCGGCCTTGCCATTGACCATCAGGTTCAGGGGGATGGCGGAGAACTGTTCCGTCGCGCCCCCCTGGAGGAAGAGCACATCATAGGTATCGGGGATATTCATCAGCTTGCGGAGGTCAGCCTCGGCCTTTGCTATGATCTCCTCGTACATCTTAGATCGGTGACTCATCTCCATGACTGACATGCCGGTATCGCCGTAACAGACGAGTTCATTCTCTGCCTTTTCCAGCACGGGCAGGGGCAGCATCGAGGGGCCAGCCGAGAAATTGTAGACGCGGTTCATAACAACATCCTCCTAAATCACGATGGTTATTTGCGGCAAATATGGGTATCCCGCATCGTGATGGGAACTATTATACACGCTTAACATCCGCTTGGCAAGAATTGTTTATCACTTTAGCAAAGTAAATTGCATTTTTAACATGACTGCAAAACAAATCCTGCATTTCGGACGCCTGACGGCGCGGAAAATGCAGGATTGTGCAATGTATACGCGATGAATCTGCAAAAATGGGTTTGAATAGAGTATGCAACGGGCGAGGGTTCATGTTAAGTCGCCGCTGTAGCGCCGCGCGTGCTCGAGGATTTTGTCGAAGGTCTCGTCGCTCAGG
>JAQXLU010000120.1 GCA_029012285.1 Clostridiales bacterium
GCGACGACCAGGATGATATTGAGCCCATCCGGAAATGTGGCTTGGGTGTCGCTGTCGCCAACGCGATCCCGCCTGTGCTTGATGTGGCTGATGACATCGCTGAAAGCAACGATATGGACGGCGTCGCGAGGTTTATTGAAAAGCGTCTGCGATTATCGCGATCAAGGGAAGGTACACCTGATGAGCGCCCGTCGTGACGTTTTCCCTTGATTCCCCTGCGGTTTGTGGTATAATGGCGGGGATATACTTTGGAGGGAGGCTTCCACATGAATCTGAAAATCGGCCGCATGCCCCATGGTGAGCGCAATTCCATCGGGGACGTCCCCGGTGTGCGGGTGGGACACTGCACAATCGACAACGAGCGCCATAAGACCGGTGTGACCGTCGTGATGCCCTGCGAGGACGACATCTTTAAGCGGAAGATGGTTGCCGCGCAGCATGTGCTCAACGGCTTTGGCAAAACTGCGGGCCTGATGCAAATCGCGGAGCTCGGCACGCTGGAAACGCCCATTGCCCTCACCAACACGCTGAATGTGGGCAAGGTGCACGACGCGATGGTGGAATATATGTGTCGCCAGGCGGAGCAGCGCGGCTATGCCATCACCTCCGTCAACCCGGTGATCTGCGAGTGCAACGACGCATCCCTCAACGACATCCGCGAGCGCGCGGTGGAGCAATCCCACGTCTTTGCCGCCATTGAGTCCGCATCGCCCAGCTTTGCCGAGGGTGATGTGGGCGCGGGCAAGGGCATGACCTGCCATGACCTCAAGGGTGGCATCGGTTCTTCCTCCCGCCTGATGGAGGTGGACGGCGAGGTCTTTCACCTGGGCGTGCTGGTGCAGACAAACCACGGCTCCCTATCCGATTTGCGCATTGATGGGCAGATGGTGGGACAGGAGATCGAGCGCCGTATCCATGAGGACACCCCCGACCAGGGCAGCTGCATCATGATCCTGGCCACCGATCTGCCGTTGACCGCCCGCCAGCTGACGCGGGTCATCCGCCGTTGCAGCGTAGGCCTGGCGCGCCTGGGCAGCTACATCGGCCATGGCAGCGGCGAGGTGATGATCGGCTTCTCCACCGCCAACCGCATCCCGGAAAATGCCGGTTGCTTCCAGCTGCGCTGCATCCATGAGAGCCAGATCAACAAGGCCTTCCGCGCCGCGGCAGAGGCCACAGAGGAAGCCGTGCTGCGTTCCATGTATTTCGCCAATCCCGTGACTGGGTACAGCGGCAAGGTACGCCGCAGCTTAAAGGAGTTCTGGCAGCCCTGATGATGCCCTGATTGAATGTATTTTTTCTGTTTTTTTCATCCTCCTGCGCAGATCTGTGTTAAAATGAAAACTATATTGCTGCGGGAGGGTTTTGCTATGCATCCCAGAGCCTGTGTTGATTCCCTGTCCATGCCACTGCCGGAGGACATCCTCAAGCGCAAGTGGGCCGGTGATTTGGAGGGCGCCATCCGCGCCATCGACTGCCGCTTGAAGCACGAATTGCCCGATGCGCTGCGTGCCCGGCTGGAATGTGAAAAGGAGCGCATCCGCCGCCTGCCGACCCAGTACCCCTATACGCGCGAGCAGGCGCTGGAGAAGCTGCGCGAGCTGGTGCCCTCCGCCACCGAGGAGCAGTTTGACCTGTGGGAGCTGGAGGGCCGTATCGACTTCATCTACATTCAAGGGGAAAAACGGTACTTCATCCGGGCGCTGCGCTCCATTGCGCTCCATCCCGACCTGAAGCGTCAGGCGGGCAGGGAAGTCACGCCGGTAAACGATTGGCTTGATCCAATGATCCACGAAATCAAGGAGAAGGGGAGCCTGAGCCGCCGTATCACCATGGAAGCCAGCGTCTATGTGGAGAAAGAGGACTTCGTCCCCGGCGAATACCTGCTCCACCTGCCCTTCCCGGCGGTATCCGCGCAGCAGAGCGACATCTGTCTCCTCTCGGGCGATCCCGATGGCATTGCCCCCGAGGACGCGCCTGCCCGCACTGTATACTGGCGCAGGAAGCTATCTGCCTGGCAGGAGTTCGCCGTCCGGTACGCCTATGTCAGCACCATTCGCTACGCTGACCCTCTCCACCAGCCCCGGCCCGCTGCGCCGCTGTATCCCAACGTGGCGCCGCCCTGTGCGGATGATTTGGCGGAGTTTGGCGCGTTCATGCGCTTTACACCCTATTTGACCAGCTTGTCCCAGGAGCTTGCGGCTGGCGCTACCACCGATGTCGATAAGGCCTGGCGCTACTACGAATTCGTCACCACCAAGGTCGATTACTCCTACATGCGGGACTATTTCCAGATCGACCACATCAATGAGTTCTGCGCCGTCAATTTGCGGGGTGACTGCGGCCTGCAGGCGTTGCTGTTCATCCTGCTCTGCCGCATTGGCGGTATTCCCGCCCGCTGGCAGAGCGGCTTGTCTATTTCCCAGGATTACGCCGGCAGCCACGATTGGGCGCAGTTCTATGTGGAGGGCTGGGGCTGGCTGTTTGCGGATTGCAGCTATGGCGGCAGCGCTTACCGCCACGGCAGCAACGAACGCCATCAGTTCTTCTTCGGCAACCTTGATCCCATGCGCATGGTCGCTAACCGGACCTTCCAGGCGGAACTAACGCCTGAGCTGTCCGTGCTGCGGGTTGATCCCTACGACAATCAGTCGGGTGAGGTGGAGTGCATCGGCGCGGCTTTGCCCTTCACCATGCGCCAGCTGGACGGCAGGGCGGAGCTGATCGGCTACGAAACCCTCTGATGCACGGATTTCGGTTTGTTTGCATCTGAATCCGGATTTTGATGCAGATACATGCTGCATTTCGACGGAAATACAGGGAGCACTGCCCTAAAATTGCATTTTTTCTGTACAATAATTGCAATCGTCCGAAAGTTGTGCTATGATACATCTATCGGGATGATGCATCCCAATCAAAGCGAACAGGAGGAATACCACATGAAGAGAATGATCGCCCTGATGCTCAGCATGATGCTGGCCGTCTGTATGGCGGTGATGCCTGCAGCCGCGGAAGAACCTGTGGCCTATCGCACGCTGTACTCCGGTGAGATTACTTCCCTGAATTACCTGACCACTGCCACTGCCAACGAGTTTGCCATGGCTGCTAACGTAATTGACACGCTGGTAGAGTACAGCAAGTACGGCGAGGTGCAGCCCTCCCTGGCGCTGTCCTGGGAATATGACGCTGACAAGCTGACCTACACCTTCAAGCTCCGCGAGGACGCCACCTGGGTGAAGGCCGACGGTTCCGTCTACGCGCCTGTGACCGCTGAGGACTTCGTCACCTCCGCCAAGTACATCCTGGACGCGAAGAACGCTTCCTCCACCGCGAACATCTTCTACTCCGTTATCGCCGGTGCTGAGGATTACTACCTGGGCACCAGCACCCCTGAGGAGGGCAAGGAGCCCTATCCGGTGAAGGACTTCGACACCATCGGCGTCAAGGCGCTGGATGCCTACACCCTCCAGTACACCCTGACCGAGCCCGTGCCCTACTTCCTCTCCATGCTGACCTACGTCTGCTTCATGCCTGTGAACGCCCAGTTCCTGGCCGAGAAGGGTGCTGACTTCGGCGTGGCTACCAGCAACGAGAACCTGCTCTACTGCGGCGCTTACTACCTCAAGGAGTTCAAGCCCCAGCAGAGCCGCGTCTACGCCAAGAACGAGCACAACTGGGATGCCGAGAACGTCTTTATCGACCGCATCGAGCAGACCTACAACAAGGAAGCCAGCACCATTTCCCCCGAGCTGTTCAGCCGTGGTGAATATGACAGCGCTGACATCACCTCCACCATCGCCGCCAAATGGCTGAACGATCCCGAGAAGGCTGACCTGATCCGTCCTGTGCGTCAGAGCGGCTTCTACACCTACTTCTGGGCTTTCAACTTCGATCCCAACTTTGACGCTGCCTATGAGCCTGACAACTGGAAGATCGCCGTGAATAACGAGAACTTCCGTCAGTCCATCTTCTGCGGTCTGGATCGCGTCAAGTCCAAGCTGGTCATGGATCCCGACAATCCCGAAGCGCTGCTCTTCAACACCGTGACCCCGCCGGAGTTCGTCTCCATCAACGGCGTGGACTACACCGAGATGGGTGCGCTGGCGGAGATCACCGCCCTGGGCAACGCCACCTTCAACGAGGAGAAGGCCCTGGCCTACAAGGCTGCCGCCGTTGAGGAGCTCAAGGCTGCCGGCGCTACCCTCCCCATCAAGATCCTGATGCCCTATAACCCCTCCAGCTCCTCCTGGGCTGAGGAATGTGTCGTCGTCGAGCAGCAGCTGGAAGCTCTGCTGGGCACCGACTACATCGACGTGATCGTCGAGGCTGGCCCCTCCTCTGGCTTCCTGAAGGAGGTCCGCCGCTCCGGCAAGTACGCGCTGCTCAAGTGCAACTGGGGCCCCGACTACGCCGATCCCAACACCTACACCGATCCCTTCTACGATGGCACCTACAACTGGCCCGAGAAGGCGACCGAGTACCTGGATGAGAACGGTGTGAGCGAGTACTACAAGCTGGTGGATGCTGCCCGCGCCATCACGGACGACCTGCAGGCCCGCTATGACGCTTACACCGTCGCGGAGGCGTTCCTGATCAACCATGCCATGATCGTGCCCTACGGCTACGACAACGGTGGTTACACCGCGTCCCGCCTGAATCCCTTCGATTCTCAGTTCGCGCCCTTTGGCATTTCCAATGACCGTTACAAGGGTCAGACCCTGCTGGAGAAGCCCATGAGCACCGATGAATACTGGGATGCTTATGACCAGTGGCTGGAGGAGCGCGCCAAGATCGCCGAGGCCGCCAAGTAAGCTCCAACAAGGCAATCCTCACTGCCCGGGCGGCGTGTTGCGCCGTCCGGGCTCTCGGTGTCATTATGGGGCATTCCCTTATTTGGAATTTCTGGTCAACCCCTTTGCCGTAAGAGAAGTGTATCGCCCATGAAGGTTGTGAAAACGCTATGCTGAAGTATTCCATCAAACGCCTTGCTTCCTCGCTGATTACGCTGTGTATCATTATCACAGTGGTTTTTGTGCTGCTTAGGCAGATGCCCATCGAAGGCTATTTTGACAACTTCGAAAAGGCAGATGCGGCGACTATCAACGCCAAGCTGGAGCAGCTGGGTCTAAACGATCCGATCCCCGTGCAGCTGTGGAACTTCTTCGTCAATCTCTTCCACGGCGACCTGGGCACCTCCGCCAGATACAGCGCGGGCGCGTCCATCTCGGAGATTATCGTCCGCAAGGCGCCAGTGTCCATCAAGCTCGGCGTCATGTCCATGGCGCTTTCACTCCTGATGGGCATACCCCTGGGCACGGCCATGGCCCGCAGCAAGGGGAAGTTCTGGGATCGCATCGGCACGGTGTACATCGTGTTCATCAACGCAGTGCCGGCGGCGGTGTACTACATCTTCATCCAGATGTACGGCACCAGCGCGCTGAAAATCCCCATGCTGTTTGATGAGAACAACCTCGTCACCTGGATTTTGCCGGTATTTTCAATGTCCCTGGGCAGCACTGCTTCTTACGCGATGTGGCTGCGTCGCTACATGGTGGACGAGATGAACAAGGATTACGTCCGCCTGGCCCGCGCCAAGGGTGTGGCGGAGAAGAAGATCATGATGCGCCACGTTTTCCGCAACGCGTTTGTGCCCATGATCCAGTACATCCCCACCTCGCTCCTGTATACCATCAGCGGCTCGATCTACATTGAGTCCCTGTATTCCATCCCCGGCATGGGCGGCTTGCTGGTGGACGTCATTGGCCGCCAGGATAACCCCATGGTGCAAGCCATCGTCATGCTCTACAGCTGCATCGGCATTGTCGGATTGCTGCTGGGCGATCTGTTGATGGGCGTGATTGATCCCCGAATCAGCTTTGTAAAGAAGGAGGGTGCCCGCTGATGTTCAGTATCAAGGATCAGAAGAGCGAGAAGCTCGAAAAGGCGCTCTCCGAGCAGCTCCAGGAGGAGCTCAAATCGCCGGAAATCAACGAGGACGAGCTGTTCGTCCTGGCGGATTATGATGCCTCCGCCGGCGAAAAGAGCGGGTACTCCAATTATTCCTACTGGCAGAGTACCTTCCGGGTGTTTCTGAAGAACAAGATGGCGGTGTTCTTGCTGTGCGTGCTGGTGCTGCTGCTGCTCTTCACCTTCCTCCAGCCTTATTTGCCGGGGCAGTATCCGGCCAACCTGATCAACAACCATCCCCAGTCGGGTAAGCAGCTGTCGAACCTGCCGCCCAGCTTCTCCACTGTGATGATGACCGCCCCCGCGGGCACGACCCTCAACGCCACTGCTGTGAAAGATTACGAGGGTTGGATGGCGGTGGATAACGTCCTGGATAGCCTGAAGGCACGTACGGATTTCACCGTGGTGGAATACGGCGCGGAATGGTGCAAGGTGGAGTACAACGGCATGACCGGCTACGTCAAGAACAATTTCCAGACCAAGCTGAAGCTGCCGGACGACCCCGAGGCCGTGCCCTACAAGAGCCGCTCCAACTTCAAGATCGACCTGTACTCCACCCCCATGGAGTACACCAACGGCGGCAACGCCCTGTACGCCGAGGCAAGCGCGCTCTCGTCCAATCCCGACGGCACGGTGACGGCTAACCGGGATATCGAGCTGCGCATCCTCCCCAGCGAGCATGCTTTCTGGTTCGGTACGAACAACATCGGTCAGGACTTGTGGGCCCGCGTCTGGAGTGGCACGCGCACGAGCCTGTTCATCGGCTTTGTCGTGGCCTTCGTGGAAGCGATCGTGGGCATCCTGATTGGTGTTATGTGGGGCTATGTCCGCAAGCTGGACAGGCTGCTGACGGAAGTCTACAACGTGATTGACAACATCCCCAACACCATCATCCTCATCCTGATTTCCTACATCATGAAGCCCAGTTTGCAGACGCTGATCTTCGCCATGTGCCTGACCGGCTGGCTGGGCATGGCGCGCTTCATCCGCAACCAGATCGTCATCATCCGCGACCGTGACTACAACCTGGCCTCCCGCTGCCTGGGCACGAGCACCTGGCGCATTATGCTAAAGAACCTGCTGCCCTACCTGGTGTCGGTCATTACCCTGCGCATGGCGCTGTCCATCCCGGGGGCCATCGGCAGCGAGGTGTTTATCACCTACATCGGCCTGGGCCTGCCAGTGGACACGCCCTCCCTGGGCAATCTGATCAACGAGGGCCGCAAGCTGATCACCTCCGCGTCCTTGCGGTATCAGCTGATTTTCCCGGCCATCGTGCTGTCCATCGTGACGATTTCCTTCTACATCATCGGCAACGCCTTTGCAGATGCTGCGGATCCCCAAAACCACGTGTAAGGAGGCTGAACGGACGTGAATAAGGCAACCATCCTGTCGGTGCGCGACCTCGACGTGAAGTTCAACCTTCGCGGCCGGAAACTCCACGCTATCCGCGGCGTGTCCCTTGATCTGTACAAGGGCGAAAGCCTGGCCATCGTGGGAGAGTCCGGCTCGGGCAAATCCGTGTTTGTCAAGACCTTCATGGGGTTACTGGACGCGAACGGCTGGATTGACGGCGGCTCCATCCTCTACAAGGGGGAGGACTTGACCCAGTACAAAACCGAAAAACAGTGGCTGAAGGTGCGCGGCAAGGAGATTGCCATGGTGCTGCAAGACCCCATGACGAGCCTTAACCCGCTCAAAACCATCGGTGCGCAGATCATCGAAGCAATCGAGCTACACCAGGGTAAGCGTGGGGAAGCCGCCCGCCAGGAGATGCTGTCCATCCTCAGCGACGTGGGCATCTCTGAACCGGAGCGCCGCAGCAAGCAGTACCCTCATGAGTTCTCCGGCGGCATGCGCCAGCGCGTGGTGATTGCTATCGCCATGGCCTGCCGTCCGCAGATTCTCATTTGCGACGAGCCCACCACAGCGCTGGACGTGACCATTCAGGCGCAGATTCTTCGCCTGATCCGCAGCCTGAAGGAAAAGTACCAGCTGACCACGGTCTACATCACCCACGACCTGGGGGTGGTGGCCAATGTGGCAGACCGCATCGCTGTGATGTACGCGGGCGACATTGTGGAAATCGGCTTGTGCGAGGAAGTGTTCTATCAGCCCAAGCATCCCTACACCTGGGCGCTGCTGTCCTCCCTCCCGCAAATGGGCGTGAAGGGCGAGCCGCTGTATTCCATCCACGGCACGCCGCCCAACCTCTTCCAGGAGATCAAGGGCGACGCCTTTGCGCCCCGCAACCCCAAGGCGCTCAAGATCGACTTTGAGAAGCGCCCGCCCTATTTCGATGTATCCCCGACGCACATGGCCCGCACCTGGCTGCTCGACCCCCGTGCGCCCAAGATTGATCCCCCGGAGGCTGTGGTCAAACTCGCAACGGAAGGAGTGAAGGACTATGACTGATCCCCAGCGGGAAATCCTCCTTTCGGTCAAGCACATGGATGTGTGCTTCGGCAAGCGCAGGAATCGTTTTAAGGCGGTCAACAACGTCAGCTTCGATATCTATCGGGGCGAAACCTTCGGCCTGGTGGGCGAGTCCGGCTCTGGCAAAACCACGATTGGCCGCGCTATCGCGCGCATCAACCCGACCACTGCGGGCGAGGTCATTTTTAAGGGGCAGAGGATCAATGGCAAAATCTCCCGCCAGCTGGATCGTGCGGTGACGCGGCAGATTCAGATGATCTTCCAGGATCCCATGGCCTCGCTGAACGAGCGCGCCAAGGTAGATTATATCGTGTCCGAGGGCCTGTACAGCGGCGAGCGCATCCCGGAGGCGGAGCGTAAGGCCAAAGTCGAGAAGGCCCTGGCGGAGGTCGGCCTGCTGCCCGAATTCGCCACCCGCTTCCCCCACGAGTTCTCCGGCGGCCAGCGACAGCGCATCGGCGTGGCTCGGGCGCTGATCATGCAGCCTGAGTTCATCATCGCGGACGAACCCATTTCCGCCTTGGATGTGTCCATCCGTGCGCAGGTGCTCAATCTGCTCAGCGACCTCCAGCGGGAGCGCGCCTTGACTTACCTGTTCATCTCCCACGACCTGTCGGTGATGCGCTTCATCTGCGACCGCATCGCCGTGATCCACAAGGGAGTGCTGGTGGAGCTGGCGGAGACGGAGAAGCTATTCGCCCACCCGCTGCATCCCTACACACGGGCGCTGCTCTCCGCCATTCCGCTGCCCGACCCAGCCCGGGAGAAAAACAAGAAGTTGCTGGTCTATGACCCCAGCCAGCACCATTACGAAACTGATCAACCCGCCTGGGTGGAGATCGAGCCCGACCACATGGTGTGGGCGAATCAGCAAGAAGCCGATGAATACCGCAGGATCCTGAATGCGTGATCTGAAGCGGAGGAAAATCACGCAGGAGGGATCGCTATGGTCATGCGCCGCAGCGATCCCTCTTGCATGCAGGAAAGAAGATTAAGCCATGATTTCCTATGATGAAGCGACCTCCCGCTGCTGGGCGGAGGTCGACCTGTCAGTGCTGATGCACAATTACCGCAGTGCGTTGGGGCATTTGAAGCCACCGACGCAGCTGATCTGTGTGCTGAAGGCGGATGCTTATGGCCTGGGTGCTCCCAGGGTTGCCAAGCGGCTGTGGGAAGCTGGACAAAGGATGTTCGCTGTGGCCTCCTTCAACGAAGCGGCGGAGGTGCGCCGCGCCGTGCCGGATGCTGATGTGCTGATCCTCGGATTGTGCAGCGAGGCTCAGCTCCATCTCGCGATCCGCCAGGGGATGCTCCTGACGGTGTTCTCCGAGGACTACGCAAAAACCGTCATTCGCGTGGCTGGGCAGGTCGGCACAAAGGCCCGTGCGCACATCAAGCTGGAAACCGGCCTCCACCGGCTGGGCATGATGCCCCCGGAAGCCGCCAACGCCATCATGCGCATCCGGGACAGCGGACAGGTCGCCATTGAGGGGCTGTTCACCCACCTGGCCTTGCGGGACGCTGCGTCCGACCGAGCACAGATTGAATTGCTGACGGCTTGCCGCGACACACTTTTGCAGCGGGGCATGCGAATCCCCATGGTGCACGCGTTGGACAGCATCGGCATGGTTCGATACCCCGCTGACCACCTGGACGCTGTGCGAACCGGTGCGTGGCTGTACGGCGTTTGCCCCAAGCGCTACGAGCACCCGGAGGAAAGCCAGCTGGCCCTGACGGTCAAGACCCGCATTGCCCAGCTCCACCATGTCCCCGCAGGGGAGTGCCTGGGTTATGACGAAACCCACCCCATCCACCGGGACAGTGTGATCGCCACGCTCTCCGCTGGATACATCGACGGCTATCCCCGTTTGAACAGCAAGGGCGAGGTGGAGGTCTGCGGCAAGCGCGCGCCCGTGGTCGGATTGGTCTGCATGGATCAGATGATGATAGATGTGACCGACATACCCGAGGCACGCGAGGGGGATGTGGTGACGCTGCTGGGTGGATCCATTGGCGTGGACGATCTGGCCGCCTGGGGGCAGCTCAACCGGAACGAAGCCCTGGCCCGTACAGGAAAGCGCGTACCGCGCATCTATCTCGAGGATGGCCAGGTGGTCGACATCATCGACACGCTGGCGTAAGGAGGGTTGGGGATGAACGATCAGCAGCTCAAGCAGCTGGTGGAAGCCGAGAAGGACTGGATCATCGCCATGCGACGCAAGCTCCACCGGATTCCGGAAGGGGGCTTTAAGGAGTTCAAGACCCAGCAGGCCATCATGGCCGCGCTGGAGGAAATCGGCGTGCCCTACACCACGGAACGCACATGGGTTATCGGCCTGATTGAGGGAGCCTACCCCGGGGAGACCGTGGCGATCCGCGCGGATATGGACGCGCTGCCCCTGACCGAGCCGGAGGGCTGCCCCTTCCGTTCCGAGCATGAGGGTATGATGCATGCCTGCGGGCACGATGCGCACACGGCCATGGCTTTGGGGGCAGCCAAGGTGCTCAACGGGTTGAAATCCCAGCTTCACGGCAAGGTGAAGTTCCTCTTTCAGCCCGCGGAGGAAACCGATGGCGGCGCTGAACCCATGGTCCAGGCTGGCGCAATGGAAAACCCCCATGTGGATCGCGTGTACGGCTTGCATGTCATGCCCCATTTACCCGTGGGCAAGGTGGAAACCCGCACGGGCACGCTCAACGCTTCCACCGATGAGATACAGCTGACCATCCGGGGCAAGGCGGGTCACGGCGCGTATCCTGAGCAGGGGACAGACGCCATCCTCTGCGCGGCCCAGGTGATTACGGCGCTGCAAAGCATTGTGTCGCGGAATGTGTCGCCCCTGCAAAGCGCGGTGGTGACCATCGGCAAGATCGAGGGCGGCACTGCGCAGAACATCATCTGCGACGAGGTGCGCATGCAGGGTACGCTGCGCACGGCTAACGCCGACCTCCGCCGCATGATGAAGGAAAGAATCACACAAATCACGCAAAACGTCGCTGCCGCGATGGGCTGCACGGCCCAGGTTGACATTGTGCCCGGCTATGCGGCGCTGGTCAACGATGCAGCGGAGGCAGAACGCGTCCGGCGAATTGCCACCCGGCTGTTCGGCCCGGAAAATGTGGTGGAGAAACCCGCCCCCAGCATGGGCGGGGAGGATTTCTCCTTTTTCAGCGACTGTGCGCCGGGCGAATTCTTCCATGTGGGCTGCGTTGATCCCGCCTGGATGCCCGCGCCGCCCCTGCACAGCAGGGATTTCCACCTGAATGAGGATTGCCTGACCATCGGCACGCTGATGCATGTGGCGCTGGTGCTCGATGGCACAAAATGAAAGATACAAGGAGGATGCATCATGAAGAAGCTCTTTATTTCCGCAGACCTGGAAGGTACCACCGGCATCACCCACTGGGATGAAACCGAGATCGGCAAGCCCCTGTACAGCCACTTTGCCGCGCAGATGACCCGCGAGGTTGCTGCTGCCTGCGAGGGCGCGATCGAAGCTGGCTATGGCGACATCCTGGTCAAGGACGCCCATGACTCCGGGCGCAACATCGACCCCTCCAAGCTGCCAGAACAGGCCCGCATCTTCCGTGCCTGGAGCCGTCATCCCTATTCGATGATGTTCGGCCTGGACGACAGCTTTGCAGGCGTTGTGTTCACCGGCTACCACAATGCGGCGGGCACCAACAGCAACCCGCTGTCCCACACGATGAATCTGGGCAACAATTACGTCAAAATCAACGGCACGATTGCCTCCGAGCTGATGATCAACAGCTTGACCGCCGCCTATGTCGGTGTGCCGGTGTTCTGCGTGTGCGGCGACAAGGGCCTGTGCGAATGGATTCAGTCCGTGAATCCCAACATTGCGGTGGTTCCGGTCAGCGAGGGCACGGGCAACGGCTCGATGTCCATTCACCCGGACGTAGCGGTGCGCCGTATCCGCGAGACCGTCGCGAAGGCTGTGCAGAAGGACGGCAAGGCTTGCATGTTCCCCCTGCCGGAGCACTTCCATGTGGAGATCAACTTCAAGGATCACTTCCGCGCCTACGACGGAGGCTTCTACCCCGGGGCAAAGCAGGTGGACGAAAAGACTGTCGCCTTTGACGCGGATGACTGGATGGACTGCCTGAAGTTCTTCCACTGGGTGCTGTGAGGAACTGCCTATGCTGTATGGCAAGAAACTGAAATTCGGCGATACGATTGGCCTGATCGCACCCTCCGGCGCTGTGCGCACGGAAGGGACGGTTGAGCGTGCCATCGAGGAAACCAAGCGCATGGGCTTCAAGGTGAAGGTGGGGGAGAGCGTCGGGCAAAAGTACGGCTATCTCTCCGGCACAGATGAGGTTCGTGCGCGGGACATTCAAAGCATGTTCGAGGATGATGAGGTGGACGCCATCGTATGCCTGCGGGGCGGCTATGGCGCCATGCGGATTTTGGATCGTTTGGATTACGACCTGATCGCTAAGCACCCGAAGATCTTCATGGGCTTTTCCGACATCACGGCGCTGCATATCGCGCTGCTGCAAAGGTGTAACCTGGTCACCTTTCATGGCCCGATGCCCACCGCTGACTGGGCGGACAAGCCGATGAATGATTTTTCCCGGGCCTCCATGTACCGCGCGTTGATGCAAAGCACACCCATGGGGGAGCTGCTAAATCCGCCGGAGTACCCCAAGACCACAGTGAACCCCGGTCAGGCGGAGGGTCAGTTGGTCGGCGGCAATCTGATGCTCATCGTCAGTTCCCTTGGCACGCCCTGGGAGCTGGATACGAAGGGCCGCATCCTCTTCATCGAGGAGATCGGTGAGCACACCTACTGCGTGGATCGCATGCTGACCCAGCTGCGCCTGGCGGGTAAGCTGGATGATTGCGCGGGCGTGGTGTTCGGCAATTTCGCGGATTGCGCCATCGAGTACCCGGCGTTCGGGCTGTCCCTGGAGGAGATCATCCGCGATGTGGTGGCCCCTTGCGGGAAACCTGTATTCACCGGGTTGCGCTGCGGACATTGCACCCCCAAGCTGACGCTGCCCCTGGGGACGATGTGCCGCATGGATGCCGGCGAATGTACCCTCACCGTGCTGGAAAGCGCTGTGACGGAGTAAGGAGAGGTAACAATGCGATTTGATGCAAAAGAGCTGGATGCGCGCATCCGCGAGCTTGTCCGCAAGGAGCGGCTGCCCGGCGTGTCGGTGTGCGTCAAAGGGCCGGAGGGTACGGTGTTCGAGCAGGGCTATGGCTACCGGGATGCGGCGCTGTCCGTACCGGTGGAGTCCGATACCATGTTCGGCATCGCCTCCATGTCCAAGTCCATCACCTGCCTAGCCCTGTCCATCCTGGAAACGGAGAGCAAGCTGAGTTGGGACGACCCAGTGTGCAAGTATTTCCCGGACTTCCGCGTACCCGGCGCACCACGGGATACGGTGACGCTCCGAACCCTGGCCCAGCATACCAGCGGCATTCCGCCCATGGAGCCCCTGGAGTGGTCCATTGCCGTCAACAGCGTGAACCGCAGCGGCGAGTGGATCGACGCCATGCGAAAGAGCGCGCCCAACCCGATGGCGACCATCGAGCAGATCATCGAGTACATTGCAAACTGCAAATACCCGACGGTCGGCGCGCCCGGGGAGAACATGTCCTATAGCAACGAGGGCTATGCCATCTTGTCCTACGTGGCGGACAAGGCAGCGGGCATCCCCCTGGAGCAGTTCTGCATGGAGCGCATCTTCCAGCCCCTGGGCATGACGCGCACCATCATGGATGACGACTGCGTGAGCGCCCGCGCGCTCTCCGGCGGCAACATCACCTCCCTGTTTGAACGGGAAAATGGCGAGCTAATCTGCGATGACAACTGGAGCGTGCTGCCGCCCTTCCGGGGCTGCGCGATGGTCAAATCCACCGCGCGGGACATGGCGGCCTATTACCGCTGCCTGTCGGATTTTGGCCTGCATGAGGGCAAGCAGGTTTTGCCTCGTGCGGCGGTGGAGGCGATGATTGGCCCATCCATCCCGGCACAGGAAATCGCCTGCTATGGGCTGGGGCTGTACAAGCGCGTCAAGTGCGAGCACACCATCTGTGAGCATTCCGGCGGGCTGCACGGCGTATCCACCAAGGGCGGTTTGCTGCTGGGCGAGGGCTACGGCTTTGCGGTGCTCTGCAACTGCGGGGATGAGGACATGGACGACATCATGTGGACGCTCTATAACGCCGTGATGGGACTTCCACTGGACACCTGTCACCGCTGGTTTGTGCCTGCGGGACGTGACTTTGCTGACCCTGAGATGCTACTGGGTCGCTTTGTGGGCCATGAGGGCGTGCCCTCCATCGTGACCGTCCGCCAGGAGGTAGGGGAGCTGCGCGCCATCGTTAATCAGCGCGACCTGCACCTGGTATACTGCGGCGGGCTGCGCTTCCTGGGGATGGATCCCGTGGATGAGAAGCGGGTTCGCGCCCGTTTGGAATTCTTCACCCGCGACGGGCATGCCTGGGGTGTGCGCTGCGGCAGCCGCATTTTCAGCCTGGAATCATAAGCGATCCCGCATCCATGGCTGACAACCCAGCGAATGCGATGTCGGCGAAACAATGACGGATCAATGATGCCAGAGTGATTATTTGCAAGGAACGGGAGACCTGTTCATGCGTGACTGATGTGGGCAGATGATCGAGAAACTGCTGGAGCAGGGGATGTGTATCAGAATCAGGATGGTTCCCGACGCGCTTGCCGGGAACCTTTTTTTGCGCGGAAAGGTTGACAAAGGCCCTTCCCGGGATTATGATAACAGAAGCAGATCGCGTTTGATCTGCAATATGAAAAAAGGAGCGGCTGACCAAATGGACGGCGACCCGTGTAGTACCAACAACCGAATGGCCAGGCGCTTTCAGGCCGCATAACGCTTTGATTGCGCCGCCGTTCACACAGAAAGGACTTTGGCGCAATGAAAAGAATATTCAAGACTGTCGATGATCATCTGACAGAATGTACGACCCTCGAGAAGGGTTCCTGGATCCATCTGCTCAATCCGACCCGGGAGGAGATTGAGGGGCTGACCACCCGTTTCCACCTTGACCCCACCTTCCTGCCCGCCGCGCTGGACGAGGAGGAATCCGCACGAATCGACTACGATCCCGACAAGCAGCAGACCCTGATCCTTGTGGACATCCCCTATGTGGAGGCCGAGGGCAGCGGGTACATGTACTCAACCATCCCGCTGGGCATTGTGCTGTGCGACGAGGTCATCATCACCATCTGCACCCGGGATACGCCCATCATCAGCGACTTCACGGAGGAGCGCATCCGCAATTTCTGGACCTTCAAGCGGGCACGGTTCATCCTCCAGCTGCTCTACCGCAACGCAGGGCGCTTCCTGTCCTACCTCAAGCAGATCGACAAATCCAGCCTGCTGGTGCAGGAAAAGCTGGAGCGGGCCAGCCGCAACCAGGAACTGCTGCAGATGATGAAGCTGGAGAAATCCCTGGTGTACTTCAACACCTCCCTGAAGGGCAACGCGCTGGTGCTGGAAAAGCTGATGCGCCAGGATGTGCTCAAGCGCTACCCCGAGGACACCGATTTGCTGGAGGACGTTATTATCGAGAACAAGCAGGCCATCGAGATGTGTTCCATCTACCGGGACATCATGTCCAACACGACGGAGACCTACGCCTCGGTGATCAGCAACAATCTGAACATCACCATGAAGCTGCTGACCTCTCTGACCGTGCTGCTGGCAATTCCCACCATCATCACGGGCTTGTGGGGCGTAAACGTGCCCGTGCCCTTCGCGGACACCTCCTGGGGCTTCCTGGCGGTTTCCGGCATCAATGTGCTGTCTGTGGTGATCGCAGCGATTTTCATGATCAAGAAAAACATGTTCCACTGATGGGAGCGTTAATCGTCCGGCCAATGCGCCGGACGTTTTTATATGCCCGCATCATTTTACATGGATTTGACAAAGACAGTATTCATCCCAAACACATTGGCGGTATGATGATATCGTTCCCAAATGAAGCAAGGAGGACGAGAACATGAAAAAGCTGATGCTGGTATTCCTTTCCCTGGTGCTCCTGGTGAGCTGCGCCCTGGCGGAGCTGCCCAATCGTGAGATCAACGTCATCTCCCGCGAGGAAGGCTCGGGCACCCGTGGCGCCTTCATCGAGCTGTTCGGGATCGAGCAGAAGAACGCTGAGGGCGTGAAGGTTGACTACACCACCGACTACGCGGACATCACGAATTCCACCGCTGTCATGATGACCAGCGTGGCGGGCAACCCCTACGCCATCGGCTACATTTCCCTGGGCAGCCTGAACGACACTGTGAAGGCCATCGAGATCGACGGCGTTGCTGCCTCTGTGGAGAACATCAAGAACGGCACCTATGCCATCGCGCGTCCTTTCCACATCGCCACCCAGGCGGAGGTTTCCGCCGCGACCAAGAGCTTCATCGACTTCATCATGAGCGCAGAGGGCCAGGCTGTTGTGGAAGGCGCCGGCTACATCGCCACGGTGGAGGATGCCAAGCCCTACGCTGCCACCCAGGTGAGCGGCAAGGTGGTCGTCGCGGGTTCTTCCTCCGTCACCCCCGTGATGGAGAAGCTCAAGGAGGCCTACCTGCTGGTCAACCCCCATTCCGAGATTGAGATTCAGCAGAGCGACTCTACCACCGGCATGAACTACGCCAAGGCCGGCACCTGCGACATTGGCATGGCCAGCCGCGACTTGAAGGACAGTGAGCTGGAAGCGGGTCTGGTGCCCACCGCCATTGCCCTGGACGGCATCGCGGTGATTGTGAACAACGAAAGCGCCTTGACCGGTCTGACCAAGGAGCAGGTGCGCGACATCTTCACCGGCAACGTGACGAATTGGTCCGAGCTGAACTAAAGGTATAAAAGGGGGGCACTGCCCCTCTTTTTCGGGGTAAAGATATGAAGCAAATGAAAGAAATGGCCGCCAGGGTGTTGTTCACCATCGCGGCGTGTGTTTCGATGGTCGCCGTGGCGGTGATCTGCCTCTTCCTGATTGCCAATGGCATCCCGGGTATGGCAAAGATCGGCGTATGGGATTTCCTCTCCGGAACAAGGTGGAAGCCCGGCAACGAGGTGTTCGGTATCTTCCCGATGATCCTCGGCAGCGTGTATGTCACAGGCGGCGCGCTGATCATCGGCGTACCTGCGGGCATCCTGACGGCCATCTTCCTATCCCGGTTTGCCACCCGGCGGATGGTCAGACTGCTGAAGCCCGCCGTGTCCCTTATGGCGGGGATTCCCTCGGTGGTGTTCGGCTTCTTTGGCCTGGTGGTGCTGGTGCCGCTGGTGCGTTCGCTCTTTGGCGGCAGCGGGTCGAGCCTACTCACGGCGGCGGTGCTGCTGGGCATGATGATTCTGCCCACCATCATCACGGTATGCGAATCAGCGCTCAATGCCGTGCCAAACAGCTACTACGAGGGCGCGCTGGCGCTGGGCGCCACCCATGAGCGGGCGGTGTTCACGGTGGTGCTGCCTGCGGCAAAATCCGGCGTGACAGCGGGGGTGATCCTCGGCATCGGACGCGCGATCGGGGAGGCCATGGCGGTCAATATGGTGGCGGGCAACCATGCTGTTATCCCCAAAAGCCTGACGAAGGGCGTGCGTACACTGACCAGCAACATCGTGCTGGAGCTTGGCTATGCTACTGACCTCCATCGGGAAGCCCTCATCGCGACCGCGTTGGTGCTGTTTGTGTTTATACTGGCAATCAATCTGCTGTTCAGCTTACTCAAAAGGAGGCAGGGCTGATGAGACAAAAAGTGGAAGCCCGCATCCTGCGGGGGCTGACCTGGATGGGCAGCATCTTCACTATGGCGGTGCTTGGCTGCGTGGTGGGGTATATCCTCATCAAGGGCATCCCACACCTGAGCCCGGAGCTGTTTTCGTGGAAGTACAATAGCGAAAACGTATCCATGCTGCCAGCGCTCATCAACACGCTGCTGATGACCGCCGTCGCCCTGGTGCTGTCGGTTCCCCTGGGCATTGGCGCGGCCATCTGGCTCACAGAGTACGCCAAACGGGGCAGCCGCTTGGTCAAGCTGGTGCGTATCACGGCGGAAACCCTCTCCGGCATACCGTCCATCATCTACGGCTTGTTTGGTGCGCTGTGCTTCGTGGAGGCCATGAAGCTGGGCCTTTCCCTCATCTCCGGCGCGCTGACGCTGGCTATCATGATCTTGCCTCTGATTATGCGCACCACGGAGGAAGCGCTGCTGGCGGTGCCGGATTCCTTCCGGGAGGGCAGCTTCGGCCTGGGCGCGGGGCGGCTGCGCACGACCTTCAATGTGGTGCTGCCCAGCGCCATTCCGGGCATCCTTGCGGGGGTGATCCTCGCGGTAGGCCGCATCGTGGGCGAGACGGCGGCGCTTATCTATACCGCAGGCACCATCCCGGAGGTGGCGAAAAACCTGAGCAGCTCCGTCAGGACGCTGTCCGTCCATATGTACCTGATTTCCACCGAGGGCCTGTACGTCAGCCAAAGCTACGCCACCGCCGTGGTGCTGCTGGTGATTGTGGTGGGCATCAATTTCCTCTCTGAATGGATCGCAAGGAAGGTGGGCTCCCATGGCCGTGTTTGATATTACGAACCTCAATCTGTATTACGATAGCTTTCATGCCCTCAAGAACGTGAACCTCGCCCTCCAGGAGCGGGAGATCACAGCCTTCATCGGCCCGTCGGGCTGTGGCAAGTCCACACTGCTCAAGACGCTCAACCGCATGAACGACCTGGTGGAGGGTTGCCACATCACCGGCAGCGTGCTGCTGGACGGGGAGGACGTGTACGGCAAAATGGACGTGTCCCTCCTCCGCAAGCGGGTGGGCATGGTGTTCCAGAAGCCCAACCCCTTTCCGATGAGCATCTACGACAACGTGGCCTATGGCCCGCGAACCCACGGCGTGCGCGGCAAGGCAAAGCTGGACGACATTGTGGAGCGCAGCCTGCGGGACGCCGCCATCTGGGACGAGGTTAAGGATCGGCTGAAGAAGGATGCGCTGGGTATGTCCGGCGGGCAACAGCAGCGGCTGTGCATCGCCCGTGCCCTGGCGGTTGAGCCGGAGGTGCTGCTGATGGATGAGCCCACCTCCGCCCTTGACCCCATCTCCACCTCCAAAATCGAGGAGCTCTGTTTGCAGCTCAAGGAGAGGTACACCATCATCATGGTGACCCACAATATGCAGCAGGCCGCAAGAATTTCAGACAAAACCGCTTTCTTTCTGCTGGGAGAGGTGATAGAATATGGTCAGACGCAGCAGCTCTTCTCCATGCCTGCCGACTCCCGCACCGAGGATTACATCACAGGGAGGTTCGGCTGATGAGAAGTCGCTTTGATGAACAGCTGCATGCGCTGGGCACTGCGCTGATTGAAATGGGCATGCTGGTGGAGGAATCCATCCGCCACGCGGTGGAGGCGTTGGTCAATCAGGACAGGGAGCAAGCCGCCCGCGCCATCCTGGCCGACAAGGACATCGACGGCAAGGAGCGGGAGATTGAATCCCTGTGCCTGAAGCTGCTGTTGCAGCAGCAGCCTGTCGCTCGCGACCTGCGATTGATCTCCGCCGCCATGAAGATGATCACTGACATGGAGCGCATTGGCGACCAGGCAGCGGACATCGCCGAACTCGTCACCTATCTGGCGAACGAGCCCTATGCAATGGAGCTGACCGACCTGAGTCGCATGGCGGAGGCGGCCATCCGCATGGTGACGGGCAGTCTGGACGCCTATATGGCCCGCGATGTGGCGATGGCCAGGACGATCATCGCCATGGATGATGAAATCGACAGCTTGTTTGACACCGTGAAGCAGGAGTTGATTCAGCTGATCCGCACGGGCGCGGCCCATAGCTCCCAGGCCATTGATTTGCTGATGATCGCCAAGTACTTTGAGCGCATTGGTGATCATGCGCAGAATATCGCAGAATGTGTGGAGGGCCTTCGCCCTGCAGAACCGCGCAAACCCACAAGCACAAAGGAGTCCACCTGATATGATCTACTATGTGGAAGACGACGAGAGCATCCGCGAGCTGGTGGTGTACACCCTGCGCCAGATGGGGATGGAAATTCGCGGCTTTGCCGAGGCTGACGCGTTCCATGCGGCCATGAAGGAGGCGCTGCCGGAGCTTGTCCTGCTGGACATCATGCTGCCCGGCGAGGACGGATTGAGCATCCTCCGGGGACTGCGTGGGAATCCGGCGACGGCAGACGTCCCGGTCATCCTCATCACTGCCAAGGACACCGAGTACGACGTGGTGAAGGGCCTCGACCATGGCGCGGACGATTACATCGCCAAACCCTTTGGCATGGCGGAACTGGCTGCGCGGGTGCGGGCGCGTCTAAGGCGGTCAAAGCCTGCCGGGGAGGATCAGCTGCTGTTTGGCGCACTGGTCATGGATCGCAGGGCCCACAGCGTTTCTGTTCAAGGGGAGAAGGTTTCATTGACGCTCAAGGAATATGAGCTGCTGCGCATCCTGATGGAAAACGCGGGCACGGCCTTCACCCGGGAGCACCTGCTGGAACGCATTTGGGACTACGCCTACGATGGCGGTACCCGCACGGTGGATGTGCACGTGCAGACCCTGCGCGCTAAGCTGGGCCCCTGCGGGGACATGATTGAAACCGTGCGTGGCGTGGGCTATCGCTTCGGAGGTGGCCGGGCATGAGAAAGCGCATTTCCCGCAGCGTGCTGCTGACCGCTGCACTGGCGCTGCTCCTGACGGCGGCGCTGCTCATCAGCATCCTCTTTGACCTCTTTGCCGCCCAATCCGCAGCGGAACTGCGGCGGGAGGCGGAAACACTGCGGTACAGCCTGAGTCACACGCAGGATGACGCGGCCTTCCTGGCCGCCTTGCCCACAGATTACCGCATCACCTTGATCGACCACGATGGCAGTGTGCTATATGACAACAGCGCCGACGCAGAAGCCATGGACAACCACGCGTCGCGCCCTGAGATCGTCGAGGCCTTTGCTGTTGGCAGCGGGGAAGCCCGGCGGCGCTCTTCCACCTTGGCGGAGGAAACCTGGTATTACGCCATCGCCACGCAGGACGGCCAGGTGCTGCGCATCGCCACCAATCGCGCCACCATGATGGGCATGTGCATGCAGGTGCTGCCCATGCTCCTGGGACTGCTGCTGCTGGTACTGTTGGGGATGTTCCTGCTCTCCGAGCGGCTGACAGCGTGGATTGTCCGCCCCGTGAACACCCTGAACCTGGATGCTCCCCTGGAAAACGAGGCCTACGACGAG
>JAQXLU010000121.1 GCA_029012285.1 Clostridiales bacterium
GGCGCTTCGCGCTGCATTCCCACGCGCTGACGCTGACCCACCCCATGACGATGGAGGGGCTGCGCATTGTGTCGCCCCTGCCGGAGGCGCTCAGGGCGCTGCTTGATTGATGGCGGCGGTCAGCCAGGAACGGGCGGCGGCTGCCTGCGCGGACAATCGGGCGTTGATGGCAGCCCAATCCGGGCTTTCAAGGCTGTCCGCCTCCAGCAGGCGCAGCAGCTGGTCGATGCGGCTGTTCTTGCCTTCCGGATCGTCCTCGCGGTAGCGGCGGATGATGGTGCAGGAGCGGTTCAACAACGCGGAGAAGGCCGCGCCGTGGAAGCTGTCCGTCACCACCCGGGCTGCACCGCCGATGAGGCTCAGCCAGCGAGCGGGGGGCACATCCTCCTCCAGGGGGTATGCGGCATGGCGCGCGCCCTCGGTGCGGGGAATGACCCGCACGGGATAACTCGTTTCGACCGCGATGCGCCGCACGGTGTGCCAGTAGTCGGGCGCGTCACCGATGAAGTAGCACAGGATATAGGGCTGCTGACCCTGCGTTGCGTCCATCAGGGACAGCCACCTCTCCCTGGGGAGGAGCAGCACCGGGTCGGGCAGGACGGCGGCCTCCACCCCGGCCATCTGGCGAAGCAGCGCCGCGCCCTCCTCCTCACGGACGGACAGGGCGGAATAGCCCTGTACCATGCGCGCGATCTTGCGCCGCTTGGCGGCGCCCGGCAGCTGCTTCACGCCCAGGGACGGCGCGTAGGCCACCTTCGGCTTGTCGGTGAAATTCAGGAAATAGGCGGGATTCAGCCACACCGGCGACCAGATCTGATCCGAGCCACACAGCAGCACGTCGAAGTTCTCCGCTGCGCATGTCAAGGCTGCGCGATCACGGCAGGGTGCGGTGGTACGCAGCTGGGATGTGCGGAATTTATCAAAGCCGCCGCGCATCTTGCCGGTGGCACTCTTTTTGCGCATGCCCTCCCAAATCAGCTTGGGGGAATTGCCGCTGCAAAGCAGATTACGCAGCTTCTCCTGCTTCGAGGGGGCGTAGTCGATATGCACCGCGTCAAAGCCCAGACCAAGCAGGGTCTGCTGAAGCGCCCAGGCTTGCAGGATGGAGCCGTAATTGTCGTTGCGCAGGAAGGTCATCATGCCGATGCGCGTCATACCATCACCTCAGTTGCCCCATTATAACACGCTTGCGCGGGATCGTCAAACGTGGTACAATACCGTGAAAAACGCTTTCAGAAGAAAGGAGGCTGCCCATGGGCCGCACCGTTGTTGTCGCCGAGAAACCCAGCGTAGGCCGTGATATCGCCCGCGTGCTGAAATGCAGCCAGCGCGGCGAGGGCTGCCTCATGAACGAAAAATGGGTGGTCACCTGGGCGGTGGGCCATCTGGTGACCCTCGTCGAGCCGGACGAATTGGACGAAAAGTACAAGCGGTGGACGTTCGACACGCTGCCCATATTGCCACAGGACATTCCGCTGAAGGTGATTCCCTCCTCCCGCGACCAGTTCAAGGTAGTCAAGGAGCTCATCAACGCAGCGGACACCGACCGCCTTGTCTGCGCGACAGACGCCGGGCGGGAGGGCGAATTGATCTTCCGCTACATCTATGCCAAGGCCAAGTGCCACAAGCCCTTTGACCGGCTGTGGATTTCCTCTATGACGGATGAAGCCATCCAGGAGGGCTTCCGCAGCATCCAGCCCGGGGCGAAGTACGACGGGCTTTACCGCAGCGCTCAGTGCCGCTCCCAGGCGGACTGGCTGGTGGGCATGAATGCCAGCCGGGCCTTCACGCTGCGCTACGACACGCTGCTTTCCGTGGGGCGCGTGCAGACCCCGACGCTGGCCATCCTCGTCAAGCGCCGAAGGGAGATTGAAAGCTTCAAGCCCGAGGAATACGCCACTGTCACGGCGGATTTTGGCGACTACAAGGGGGTATGGTTCCACGAGAAGCTGGAGCCGGACACCCACATCCCCAAGATCGACGCGGCGAAGCGAATTGCGGCAGAGGTCAAGGGGAAGCCCGCGCGGATCATCAGCGCTGAAACGGTGCGCAAGAAGGATCCCCCGCCCCAGCTCTACGACCTGACCAGCCTGCAACGGGACGCCAACCGATTGCTGGGCTTCACCGCAGACAAGACGCTCAAGGTGGCCCAGAGCCTGTACGAAAGCCGCAAGGCCCTCACCTACCCCCGCACCGACAGCCGCTACCTGCCGCCGGATATGATCCCCCGCGTGGTGCAGACCATGAAGCTGCTGCCCCCCGCCTACCAGGGACTCGTGCCCGGCGCGCTGCCTGGCGGCAAGCTCCCTGTGAGCAAGCGCACGGTGGACGAAACCAAGGTGACCGACCACCATGCCATCATCCCCACGGCCCAGCGGGTGAACCCGGAGAGTTTCACCGAGGACGAGCGCCAGCTCTACGACCTGGTGGCGCGGCGGATGCTATCGGCCTTCTACCCCTGGTGCGAATACGATGCGACAAAGGTTATCACTCAGGTGGAGGGCGAAAAGCAGCCCCATCGCTTCCGTACCAACGGACGGGTGGTGATCATAAGCGGCTGGCATGACGTGCCGCCCCTGGCGAATCCGCCCAAGGCAAAGGCCACGAAAAAGAAGGCGGCTGAGGAAGAGGAAGTTGCCCTGCCGCCCTTGAATCCAGGCGATGAGCGCACGGTAAAGGACGCCGCCGTCAAGGAGGACAAGACCAAGCCGCCCGCCCACATGAACGACGCCTCCCTGCTTTCTGCAATGGAAAACGCAGGCAAGGAATTGGAGGACGAGGAACTCGTCCGCCAGATGAAGGGCAGCGGCATCGGCACGCCCGCCACCCGCGCCGCCATCATCGAGCGGCTGCTGAAGGTGGGCTACGCCGTGCGCAAGGGAAAGACCATCATCGCCACGGACAAGGGCGTGCAGCTGATCGACATCATGCCCAGCGAGATCGCCTCCCCCGAAATGACCGGGCGCTGGGAGCTGGCACTGGATCAGATTACCGACGGCAAACAGGACGCGGATCAATTCATGGAATCCATCCGGAAATTCTCGACCTTCCTGGTCAACTATGCCCGCAACAACCACTCGTCGGTGGTATTTGCCGACGACGCCAGGCGCAAGCAGCGCCGAAAGACCCTCGTGGCGCGGGGTACGCCCGTCGAGGGCTGCATCTGCCCGGTCTGCCATGAAGGCCAGGTGCTTGAGAGCGATCGCTCCTTCTTTTGTGCCCGTAGCGCCGAGGGCTGCCATTTCACCCTGTGGAAGGACTGCCTTGTCCGCGGCGGCGGGCCGGAGCTATCCGTCAAACTGGTGCAGCTGCTGCTGCAAAACCAGGTGGTGCGCGGCTCCACGGGCGTGGTGATGCTCTCCGGCAACACCATCGCCTTCTTCCCGGGCGGTGAACAGACCCCCAGCGTTCAGCGGAGCATCCTCTACGAAAAGCGATGATAGCTTCACATATAATTCAAACAAATCGGCTATCCTGAGCGTGTCGGGCGGAAAACGCCGCAGGCACGCTCGTTTTCTGTCCGATTCGCGAATATTTTCCGTTTTTCCCTTGATTTTTCTTTCACAATGGTGTACTATGTACGCTGAGGGAATAAGGGGTTGTCCTATTCCGGACAATACCTTTCAGCTCATAAATATTTGGAAAAGAGGTTGTTTGCTAAATGGCTAACATTGATCTGAGCAAGTATGGCATTACTGGCACGACCGAGATCGTGCACAATCCGTCCTTCGAGGAGCTCTTCGTCGAGGAGACCAAGCCCGAGCTGGAAGGCTATGAAAAGGGTCAGGTGACCGAGCTGGGCGCTGTGAACGTCATGACCGGCATCTACACCGGCCGCTCCCCCAAGGATAAGTACATCGTGATGGACGAGAACTCCAAGGACACCGTGTGGTGGACCAGCGAGGCGTTCAAGAACGATAACCACCCCATGACCGAGGACACCTGGGCTACCGTGAAGGACCTGGCCATGAAGGAGCTGTCCAACAAGAAGCTGTTCGTGGTGGACGCCTTCTGCGGCGCCAACGCTGACACCCGCATGAACGTCCGCTTCATTGTCGAGGTTGCCTGGCAGGCCCACTTCATCAAGAACATGTTCATCATCCCCTCCGAGGAGGAGCTCAAGAGCTTCGTGCCTGACTTTGTGGTCTACAACGCCTCCAAGGCGAAGGTGGAAAACTACAAGGAGCTGGGCCTCAACTCCGAGACCTGCGTGGCCTTCAACATCACCTCCCGCGAGCAGGTGATCCTCAACACCTGGTACGGCGGCGAGATGAAGAAGGGCATGTTCTCCATGATGAACTACTACCTCCCCCTCAAGGGCATCGCCTCCATGCACTGCTCCGCCAACACCGATATGAACGGCGAGAACACCGCGCTGTTCTTCGGTCTGTCCGGCACCGGCAAGACCACGCTGTCCACCGACCCCAAGCGTCTGCTGATCGGCGATGACGAGCACGGCTGGGACGACAACGGCGTGTTTAACTTCGAGGGCGGCTGCTACGCCAAGGTCATTGGCCTGGACAAGGAGTCCGAGCCCGACATCTACAACGCCATCAAGCGCAACGCCCTGCTGGAGAACGTGACCGTGGATGAGAACGGCGTGTGCGACTTCGCGGACAAGTCCGTCACCGAGAACACCCGCGTGTCCTACCCCATCAACCACATCAACAACATCGTCAAGCCCGTCTCCGCCGCCCCCGCCGCCAAGAACGTGATCTTCCTCTCCGCGGACGCCTTCGGCGTGCTGCCCCCCGTGTCCATCCTGACCCCCGATCAGGCCAAGTACTACTTCCTGAGCGGCTTCACCGCCAAGCTGGCCGGCACCGAGCGCGGCATCACCGAGCCCACCCCCACCTTCTCCGCCTGCTTCGGCCAGGCCTTCCTGGAGCTGCATCCCACCAAGTACGGCGAGGAGCTGGTCAAGAAGATGGAAGCCAACGGCGCCAAGGCCTACCTGGTCAACACCGGCTGGAACGGCACCGGCAAGCGCATCACCATCAAGGATACCCGCGGCATCATCGACGCGATCCTGAACGGTGACATTCTGAACGCGCCCACCAAGAAGATCCCCATGTTCGACCTGGAGGTGCCCACCGAGCTGCCCGGCGTGGATTCCAAGATCCTGGATCCCCGCGACACCTACGCCGACGTCACCGAATGGGAGACCAAGGCGAAGGACCTGGCTGGCCGCTTCGTGAAGAACTTCGTCAAGTACACTGGCAACGACGCGGGCAAGGCCCTGGTCGAGGCTGGCCCCAAGGCGTAAGCTGAGCTTTCGTGAATCCTTGTCCCCCGGCAGATGCAAGGTCTGCCGGGGGCTTTACTTTCCTGGTGCATCATACTACAAGGCGGCGCACCCACTCCCGGATGCGCCGCCTCAGCTTATGCGGTATTGAAAACAGATCGAAGGCCCTTATTCCCAGTCGCACAGGCCTTTCGATTCCAGATACGCCTGCTGGTGATCCATGTAATCGTCCACCAAGGCGGCGACCTTCACAGCTTGCTCGGGGGTCAGGTTGTTGTTGGCGACGATGGTTTCCACCATGTACTCAAAGGCGTCGTCGTCCTCGTAGTATTCATCGCCCGCGTTGCCGTCAGCGTCCAGCACACCTTCCTTGTGCATATAGTCCATGTCCGCGTCGATGGCCTGGCTGACCAGGCTCTCGATCATGCCGGTTAATTCGGGATGATCCTTGGCGTGGATGCGCGCGACGATAAAGGCCAGCGCTTCGGCCTTGTCGTAACCGTTCATCATGTTCTGCGTCCTCCTTTATTTCAGCGCGGCCTTGAACTTTTCCAGCGTCTCCTTGAACACCTTCATCGCCGCCCGGATGGGCTCGGGCTGGGACATGTCGATGCCCGCCAGCTTCAGCGCCTCGATGGGTGGCACGGAGGAGCCAGCGCTCAGGAACTTGCGGTAATCCGCCACGGCGGGCGCGCCCTCGTTCAGGATGCGCTCGGAGAGGCTCACCGCGGCGCACAGACCGGTGGCGTACACATACACATAGAAGCTGCGGTAGAAGTGCGGGATGCGCAGCCATTCATTGGCGATCAGCTCATCCACCTCGCATACGCCGCCGTAGTATTGCTTGTTCAGGTCATAATAGACCTTCGTCATGGCCTCGCGGGTCAGGGGCTCGCCCTTTTCGGCCATGGTGTGGACGATGTACTCAAACTCCGCAAACATGGTCTGGCGGAACACGGTGGTGCGGAACTGCTCCAGGAAGTGGTTGAGCAGATAGGCCTGGGCCTTCTTGTCCTCCTTGAACTGCTCCAGCAGATAGCGCATCATCACCGCCTCGTTGCAGGTGGAGGCGACCTCCGCCACAAACAGGCTGTAATCGCTCTTGGGGGCGGGCTGGTTGGTGTTGGAGTAGTAGGAATGCATGGAGTGGCCCAGCTCGTGGGCAATGGTGAAGGTATCGGACAGATTGTCGTTGTGGTTGAGCAGCACATAGGGATGGACGTTGCGCAGATTGCCGGAGGAGAACGCGCCGGAGGACTTGTTCTGCGTGGGATACACGTCAATCCAGCCACCCACGCGGGCCTCGCGCAGCTTAGCCAGGTAGTCCTCGCCCATGGGGGTCAACCCCTCCAGCACCATGTCGAAGGCCTTGTCATAGGGCAGCTCCATCTTGAAGTCGCTGACCATGGGGGTATACAGGTCGTACATGTGCAATTCGTCCAGGCCCATGGAGGCCTTGCGCAATTCCAGGTACTCATTCAGGGTCGGAATGGACTCGTGGATCACGCTGATGAGATTGTCGTAGACGGCCTCGGGGATCTGCAGCGGCTCCATCTTGGCGGCGCGGCAAGAGCTATAATGGTAGGCATTGGCAAAGAACACGTCCTTCTGGACATTGGCGGCATAGGTCGCGGCAATCGTATTGCTGAACTTGCCATAGGTGCCCATGATGCCGTCAAAGCCCTGCTTGCGCACGCCACGGTTCGCGTCACGGATAAAGGCGGAGTAGGTGCCCTCAGTCAGGGGACGGGCGGTGCCGTCGGGCATGATGACGTCGGGGAACTTCATGTCCACGTCGGTCAGCATGGAGAAAATGTCGTTGGGGGCCTGGGCTACCTGGCCCATCATGGCGATGAGCTTCTCCTGCTCCTTGGGCAGGGCGTGGGCCTTCTTGCGCAGCAGATCGCCGATGAAGGTATCGTAATCCGCCATTTCGGGGTCAGCGGCGATTTCGCGCAGAACCTCCTCGTCCATCGCCAGCAGCTCCGGCTCGACGAAGGACAGCATCGTTTGCACCTGGACGGCGGCTTGCATCACCTTGGCCTTGAGCGCCTGAGCCACCGGGTCGGCATTGTCGGTTTCCTTGCGCAGGAAAGCATAGGAGAACACCGGGTTCATCTTCTCATCCAGCTCGAAATAATCACGGATAACCTGGCGGGGATTCTCCGCAACCTTCCCGTCAAACCTGGTAAAGGCCTTGACCTCCTCAGCGACGGAGGCCAGCGCGGCCTCCCAGGCCGCATCATCGGGGTAGATGTGGGTCAGATCCCACTTGTACTGTGCAGCCACGTCCTCGCGGCGACGAATATCTGCCATTGTGTACCTTCCTTCTTCCGCATGGGCGGATTGTTGTCGTGCATGATTGTAGCCTATTTGCAGGGGAATTGCAAGCGGTGAGTTTTGTATCATCTCAAGCTCTGCGGCCGTAGCACCGCTACCCTCGGCTGGCAGATCAGATCGCCCTGCGCCACGCGCAGGAGGTTCACTTCCTCGGCGGGTGCATCGAACAAGCCGGTGAAGTCCGTAACCGGGGCGATGGGCCAGTCCGCGTTGGCGCGGGTGCGGTAGTGCATGGGCAGCAGGACGCGCGCGCCCAGCAGTTCGGCGCTCTGCTTGGCCATGCCCGGGTCGATGGTGAAGCAGCCGCCGACGGGGAGCATCAGCACATCCACCTGGCCCAGGGCCTCGATCTGCGCCCTGGTGGGCAGATGGCCCAGGTCGCCCAGGTGGGCTACATGCAGCCCCTCCGCATGGAGGTTGAACAGTAGCGTCATGCCGCGCTTTGCGCCCTGGACATCGTCGTGGAAGGCCTCCACCGCGGTGAGGGATACATCCTCGCCCAGGTCATACTGCCCGGCAGCGTTGATGATGCGCGGATGCCCGACCACGTTCTCCACCGCGCTGTGGTCATGATGATTGTGGGACACCAGCGCCACATCCGCGCGGAGCGTGGACACGGGATAGCCGCAAGCCGCGTCATAAGGGTCGGTGACGATGCGCATGCCGTTTTCCAGTTCCAGCAGGAATTCGGCATGGCCGATGCAACTGATAATCATGGGGTACCTCCTTTGTGGATGGCCCGGTATGCCACGCAGAAATAGGGCAGCGCATCGCCGGGCAGCGGGGCATGCTGACGTAACCGGGCGGCAAACTCCACATGAAGCTGCTTGCACAGCCGCTCCAGCGGAATGGGGCCAGCCTCCGCTGCCTTGACGATGGCGCGGATCACGTCCTGTGCCGGGGCAGCCTCCTTGTGACGCATCAGCAGCGAGATGCAGCAGCCGCATTCCCCTGTGAAGCTTGCCGGGATTGGCGCGTCCGGCGCGGGGACGGGTGCGTCAAGGATGAGCCAACCGTTTCGCAGCGCCGTATGCCAGCCCAGGCGGGCGACATTCGCCCGGAAGGCCGCCACCGCATCGGGCGAGGCGATCAGGGGCAGATCGGTAGCAAGGAGCGCATCCGGCGCATCCGAACGCCGCAGGGCCGGCTTGCGCTGGGCCGGTACGGCCTCCAGCAGGGGGCGCAGCTGCATCCGCAGCTCCCTCAGCATGGTTGGCCGCCTTCCGCGCAGTAGCTGATATCAATGCCCTGCACCGCCGGGTAGCCGCCCTGGATGTCCAGCTGGTATTCCAGGTGGACGCTGCCGCAATCCTCCGCCAGCTTGATTTGCACCTGCATGGCGTAGAGCGCCAGCCCCAGATCCCCGTAGGGGGTATGGTACGCGCCCTCAAAGCGGCGATCCTTGACGAACACCATGGTGGTGCCGAAATCCCCCAGGCGCGTCATGGTGACCCGGGGCTCGGGGGTCTGCTGGATGTGCAGGATCACATCCTGCGTGACGGTCGCGCCGCCATCATCCTGCTGAATCTCCTCATAACGGAGCATGCAGCCATCGGCGGTGGGCCGCAGTTTGCCGTGGCACATCAGCCGGATGGACGCTTCCTTCTCGCCATGCTCGCCCCGGGTATAGCTGGACAGGGTGACGATCACGGGGACGGGGATGATTTGCTTCTCCATATCCTTCCTCCTTCGTATTCAGAACCATTATACCACAGATTTTCCCCTTGCACAATCTCCCCCAATGGCGTATCATACAGATAACGACATTTGCGGAGGACGCCACCATGCGCATTCAGGCACGGGCGAAGATCAACTGGACGCTGGACATCGTGGGCCAGCGCCCGGACGGGTATCACCTGATGGACATGTTGATGCAGCCCGTCACGCTGCACGACGACATTCTGCTGACCCCGGCAGCGGACATCACCCTGACCACCGGCGGCTCGCCCCTGCTGGTCGCGGACGACAAGCACCTGGCCTACCGCGCGGCCCTGGCGCTCAAGCGCCACACGGGCTATCCCGGCGGGGCGGCCATCCATGTGGAAAAGCACATCCCGGTGGGTGCAGGCATGGGCGGGGGCAGCGCAGACGCGGCGGGGGTGCTCCTCGGGCTGAACCGGCTCTGGGGGGTGAACCTCCCCCAGGCGGAGCTGGAGGCGATCGGATTGACCCTGGGGGCGGACGTACCGTTCTGCCTGCGCGGGGGCTTGACGCGCACCACCGGCATCGGTGAAACGATGCAGCCCCTCCCCTGCGGACGCTGCTGGCCCTTGGTGGTGGTGCAGCCCTGCGAGGGACTCTCGACGAAGGAGATCTTCGCCGCTTACCACGCCGGAGCAACCGTCAACCGGCCGGACAACGATGTGGCCGCTCTGGCGCTGGCCATGGGGGACGGCACGGCACTCCAAGCCGCCATCGCCAATGTGATGGAGCCCGTCAGCGCATTGCGCCGTCCGGACATCGGGCAGGCCATCGCGGCCCTGACAGCTCACGGCGCGTTTGCCGCCCGCATGACCGGCAGCGGCTCGGCTGTGTTCGGCGCATTTGTCGAGGAAACTGCGGCGGATGCGGCCTTTGAGGCCCTCCGTCCGCGATGGACGCGCACCTACCGGTGCAGCACATGTATGGAAAGCGTCGTGATTCAAGATGCGGATTGAAACGGAACGGTTACTGATTACCGACTTCACCCCGGAGATGGCAGAGGTTGTGTCCCGCGGGTCGAAGAACGAGAACATGCGGCGCTTCCTGCCCGACGAGGTGTTTGAAACGCCGGAAATCGCAGCAGAGGTGATTCAGACGCTGATGGGCTGCTACGGCGGCACACAGGGGCCCTTTGTTCACCCGATGCTGGCCCAGGGGCAGTACGCCGGGTATGTGCAGCTCGTCCCGATGGAGGATGGCGAATGGGAGATCGGCTACTGCACCGTGCCGGAAATGACCGGGCGCGGCTACGCCACCGAAGCGGTGCAGGCCTTCCTTCCAGCCATCATGGCACAGGTGGGCATCACCCGCGTGATGGGCATTTGCCTGATGGAGAACCGCGCATCCATCCGGGTGCTGGACAAATGCGGATTCCGCCGCGTGTTTGAGGGCGATGGACTTTACCAGGGCGAAATGCGGCCGATTGTCAAAATGGTATACGGGCAATAAAGGAGGGGCACTGCGCGGCAGTGTCCCTTTTACGTTGGGCCGCTCATTTGCACCGACACGCGCCAATGGAGCTGCTTGCACCGCGCGGGCCAGTCAAAGCTGCGCCAGGCAGGCATATCATGGGCATGAAGGATGGCCTGCCGGCCCAGGCCCAGCACATCGCAGCCTTGCGCAGAGAGGCCGGAGAGCAACGTTACGCTGGCATCGGCCAGGCGCGTTTCGATGTCCGCCGGGGAACAGCTGGCGGCGGTGACGCGCAGCCTGAGCGTGACCGTGGCAGATTGGAAATCCTGCGACAACGCCACCTTGGCGGAGGCTTCCCGAACCTGGGCGCTCATGCCGGAGAGGGTTAGACGCAGCGCCTTGGTGCGGCCCGTCAGCAGAGACAGAAGGGCGGTTTCCTCCGGGGTGAGGCGCTCACACACGCGGAAGCTGGCTGTGAGCGGGTAACCGCCGGACAGATCAAGCTGCTGGTCACGGAGGTTTGCCGCGATGAGCACCGGGCTTTGGCGCATACCCATGCGCAGCACCTCCGCCAGGGTCGCGGGGAGAATGCTCCCCTGCTCCAATCTGCTTTCCAGCAGCACGTCGATGGACTTCGACAGCCGCGTACCGGTGGCGGGCTCCAGGGCTTGCATGAGGACATCTGCGGGCGCCTCGGTCAGCGCGATGGCACAGGAAGGCCGCATGTCAGGACGATCAGAGAGGGTCGTCAGAACGAGCGCGAGCTCCCCCACGTCCGCCACGGCTTTGGTCAATACCAGCAGCCTCAGCTGGGACAGGTTGACATGCATGGGCGCAGCGGCTTCCAGGTCGGCCAGCGCGGCGGGGAGGGTATCGCCCTCGCCGGTGACGGTCAGGTAACCGCCGCCGCTCCGATAGGTGGGAAGCTGCCCGTGGACGCGCCAGGCAGAGCTGTCCCTGTCCACCAGGAGCACCACCGCGAAGGCCCGCTCCTCCGCCGGAAGGGCCGTGCAGGATGTGCAACACATCATCGTCAGCAAAATCAGTATCAGGCGTTTCATGCTTTCCTCCTGAGAAGCGCTGCGGGCAAGCAGGCAAGCGTCAGCAGGGCAAGGGGCGCAAGCAGCCAGGGCTCGACCGCCCCCAGGATGCGCCAAAGCGTCGGCACATCCGCCACCTGGGTGATGAACATCCCTACCAGCAGCACATACGCTGCCCAGCCGGGCAATGCCTTCCAGTGCATGCTCAGGTGCGCCGTGGCCAGCTGAGCCGCTGCGCCGATGGCCAGGAAGAAGGCCAGCATCAGCAGGCACATGGATAGCAATCGCAAGGCGTTCGGGACGTAGCGCGTGGGGAGCAGCAGCTGGGAGGCCAGGCTGCTTTCCTGCATGAGCAGCTCATGGGGAATCAGCAGATTCACCAGGAAAACCGCCGCCAGTGCCGCAAACACCGGTCCCACCCCGCCCTGGAGTCTGCCCCACCCCGAACGGGCCGGGATGGTCAGCAGCAGCGCCAGCGGCCACCCCAGGCTCGCCCCGGTTTTCAGCGTCGCCAGAGCGGAAGCGCCGCCCTCCCCGTGGAGGGGGAACAGGTGATCCAGATGCCCATCCGGCAGCAGGAGGGCCGCCACCAGCACCGTCGCGGCAATCATCCCCCAGCGCAGGAAGCATACCGCCCGGGGCAGGCCTTCCCGGTGCAGGCTGAACAGGAGCATCACCCCGGTCAGGATGGCGAGGGTCAGCTGCGTGCCACGCGTGCCCAGCCCCTCGGTGAACAGCGTGATGAGCGCTGTGATGGACGCTACGCCGTCCACCAGGAGCAGCGCCGTCAGCAGGAGCGACACCAGGATGGCGCCACCCCTGCCCAGGCAGGCACGGACGGCCTCGGTGAGGGTTGATGCGTGACACCGCGCCATGGTGAAGCGCAGCAGCAGCGCGACCAACGCGCCCGGCAGCAGGCTCAGCAGCGCAAGCCACCAGGCGGACGCACCGCACAGGGGCAGCAATCGCGTCATGACGATCCGCCACACGGACACGGCGCACAGCAGACGAACCAGCGCCGTCCGCGCGCGAAGCTCCCCGTCCACACGGGCGTGTATCTGCCATTTCATTCGCGCCTCCTGTCCCAGCGGCGCATGGGGCCGCGTGCGCGTTGACGATCATGGGGGGCGCTCAGCCAGGTGCGCCAGCGCTGGCGCATCAACGGGCCACGGATGACGCCATCCGGGTTGTGGCCGCGCGCAGGGGCGTAGGGTGCAGCGAAGGGCGACCCAAGGCTGGTCAGGCTGCACAGGCGCACCGTGCCCGCCGCGATGAACAGCACCATCCCGTACACGCCGAAGATGCTCCCGGCCAGCACCATCAGCAGCTGCCCGATGCGCAGCGCGATGCCCAGGGAGTAGTCCGGCACGGCGTAGCTACCCAGGCTGGCCACCGCCACCACGATTAGCAGCAGCGGATGCACCAGGTGCGCATCCACCGCCGCCGTGCCCAGGATGAGCCCGCTGACCGTGCCCAGCGTTCCCCCGACGATGGCCGGGACCCGGGTGGCCGCCTCGCCAATGAGGTTGAACATGACGAGCATCACCAGCGCCTCCACCGGGATGGAGAAGGGCACGGAGGCCTGGCTTTCCAGGATAGAGGTGAGCAGCGTGACCGGGAGCGCCTCCGGGTGGAAGGTGACGAAGGCCACAAACAGCCCCGGCAGCAGCAACGCGCACAGCAGTCCCATCAACCGGATAAGCCGCATGAAGCTGCCGTACTGGAAGCGGGCGGAGGTATCATCCGGGGTATGGAGCAGATGCCAGATGCTGGCGGGGAGCACCAGCGCCTGGCTGGAGCCATCCAGCAGCAGCACGATCTGCCCCTCCAGCAGCATGGAGGCCGCCCGGTCGGGGCGCTCGGTCAGGATGCACTGGGGCAAAAGCGCGAAGGGACGATCCTCCATGAGCTGCTGCAGTGCGCCGATGGACAGCACATGATCCACATGGATGCCCTCCAGCCGCGCCCGGATGCGGGAGAGGGTGGCTTCATCCGCCACGCCATGGAGGTACATCACGCACAGGCCCAGGGGGTAGCGATCGCCGATGGCGCGCATCTCCCCGATGAGGTCAGGGGTGGGCAGGATGCGGCGCAGTAGCGTGATGCAGTCCCGCAGGGATTCGTTAAAGCCCTCGTGAGGGCCGAGCACCACCTGCTCTGTCCGGGGCGGGGAGATGCCCCTGCGCACAAAGGAGCGCACGTCATAGCACTGCGCGCCCTGCATACCGTCGACGAAAACCACGGCGTTGCCCTTGAGCGTCTGGCGGACAGCTTCCTCCACCGTATCAGCCGCCGCCATCGACGCGCCTGGGACACAGCGGCGCAATTCCTCCTTGAGGTCGCGGAGCGCGGGTGCGTTGCAAAGCTCCGCCATGGGGGCAAGAATATAATGCTGCAGCTGCTCGGCGGAGCAGAGTCCCTCGGCGAAATAAAGGGACGCTTGTTGCCCGAACACGAAAAAGTGCCGGACGTGCATGTCCGGATTGATGTCGCGATGGAGCGCCGCGTCCATGCGGCGCTGGTTTTCCTGCAGGGAGGGGGTGATGGGCGTGGGCATAGGCTTCCTCCTGGTTTGGGGAGCGGATGGCATGGCACCCCTCCGCCCCCCTTGATGACCGGATTACCAGCGGCACTTGTAGGAGTTGCACTGGCTCTCGTCCGCCTTGCCGTTGCAGCAGTTCTGCTTGGGCGCAACCTGGATGTCGCTGAGCTGGCACATGCCGTCCTGGGCATGGTGCTGGCAGCTTTCCACGGAGCAATGGATGCACTGGTTGTTCTTGGTCATATGGAATCCCCTCCCTCGTTTTGTCGCCGGACGAACCGGCGCAGAAACATTGTGCCCGGATGCGATCTTGTCATTCTGCGAAAATTATGGTATGATGTCACACGGTCGTAGGCGTTGGACTTCCTTTCCGATAGCCGCGGCAAAAAATGAAAAGGAGGCGTTTCTGTGTTCAAGAAACTGCTGACCACCCGTTCCCTGTGTGTGAGCGCCATCATCGCCGCGCTCTACGCCGCCCTGACCATCCTGCTGGCCCCGATTTCCTACGGGAACATCCAGCTGCGCGTGTCCGAGGCGATGACGCTGCTGCCCATGCTGCTGCCCCAGGCGATTCCCGGGCTGTTTGTGGGCTGCCTGATCGCCAATCTGTACACCGGCATGCTGACCGACATTGTATTCGGCTCCCTGGCAACGCTCATCGCCGCCATCGGCACCTACTGCCTGCGCAGCAAGCCCGTCCTGGCCGCGGCCTGCCCGGTCGTCGCCAACGGCGTGATCGTGGGCCTGGTGCTGTCCGTGGCGTTCAAGCTGCCCGTCGCGCTGACGATGGTGGAGGTCGCTGCAGGTGAAATCGGCGCGGTGCTCATCGGCTTTGCGCTGCTTGCCGCGCTCAAGGGCGCGAAGATCGACCTAAGGAAGCTGGGTTGATCGCCATACGCTGTATGACCAGGGTCTGCCGCTGCGGCAGGCCCTTTTTCATGAAAATCTGGATTTTCCTAAGGAAAATTTACAATGATACTTTCCCAATCCGGGAAGGATGTGCTATAATAGAAAATGGAATGTTATGCTGCCTGGATTTTGACCATGCATTCCACTTGAAAGTCACTCAGGAGGATGTGCCTGATGAACGATACACAACTGATCCTTGCTTCGGCCTCCCCGCGCCGCCGGGAGTTGCTCAGCCTGACCGGGCTACCCTTCACGGTGGATGCACCCCATGTGGATGAGCACTGCACGCTGCCGCCCCGGGAGGCGGTGAGGGAAATCTCCCGGCGCAAGGCGCTCGCTTCGGCGAAAATGCATCCCGGCAAGGTCATTCTTGCGGCGGATACCCTCGTTTCCGTGAATGAAACCGCCCTGGGCAAGCCCCGCGACGAGGCGGACGCCTTCCGCATGCTGCAAAGCCTCAGCGGGCGGTGGCATCAGGTGTACACCGGTGTGAGCGTGGTGGACGCGCAGGGACAGCTGCGCAGCGAGGTGGCGGTGACCGACGTGCATTTCGAGGTCATGAGCGAGGAAGCCATCCGCCGCTACATCGCCACGGGTGAGCCGATGGACAAGGCGGGCGCTTATGCCGTGCAGGGCGTGGCCGGGCTATGGATCGACGATCTGCGCGGCAGCCACACCAATGTGATCGGCTTGCCCATGGCCCTCACCCGATGTATGTTGGAGGGCTGCGGATTGCTGTCTGCCGCTCCCCGCAGCTGCTGATTTGATGATAAGGAAGGACGCTTATGCATTTTTTTGCTCCCGATATTGGCATTGACTTGGGTTCCTCCAACACGCTGGTGTACGTAAAGAAGCGCGGTATCATCATCAGCGAGCCCACGCTGGTGGTCGTGTCCGGCACAAACAAGCGCCAGGTGCAATCCGTGGGTGACGAGGCGCGCCGGGTGCTGGGCCGCACCAACGACACCAAGACCGTCATCCGGCCCATCCGCAACGGCACCATCGCCGATTTTGACATGACCGCCCTGCTGCTGAAGTACTTCATCCGCAAGGCCATCGGCGTGTCCAACGTGGTGGCGCCCAAGGTGGTCATTTCCGTGCCCGCAGGCCTGGATGATGTGAACCGAAAGGCCATGTCCGAGGCGGTGCGCATGTGCGGCGTGAAGAAGGTCTACCTGGTGGAAAAGCCCTTCGCGGCGGCGCTGGGCTCGGGGCTGCCCGTGTATTCCCCCATCGGCTCGATGGTGGTGGACATCGGCGGCGGCACGACCGATGTGGCCGTCATTTCCCTGGGCGGGCTGGTGGTGAGCCAATCCATCCCCGTCAGCGGCGCGAAGATGGATGAGGCCATCATCAACTACATCAAGCGTGAGTTCAACATGCTCATTGGCGACCGCACCGCCGAGGATGTGAAGATCGACTTGGGCTCCGCCATGCCCGTGAACGAGGACCGCTCCGTGCGGATTCGCGGGCGCGATCTGCTCTCCCCCCAGGCCATGGACATCGAATACACCGCCCGCCAGGCCTATATGGCGGTACATGAGCCCTGCCGCGCCATCGTGGCGGCCATCCGCTGGGTGCTGGAGCGCACGCCTCCCGAATTGGCGGCGGACATCATGCGCACCGGCATCCACCTGACCGGCCGCGTGGCGCAGCTCTACGGCATGGATCAGTTCATCGCCAGCGAGCTGGGGATTCCGGTGCTCATCGCCCGCGAGCCTGGCGACTGCACCGCCCTGGGGCTGGGCTATATTGTCGAGAACATGTCCATGCTCCAGGAGCAGGGCCACATGCCTGCGCAGGCATAAGCCTCGCATGACGAAATCGAGGTGATCACCTTTGGCCAAACGCCATGACGAGAAGGAGACCAAGCGGAAGAACCCCTTCCTGCCCGATCCCGACGAGTATGACTTCGACGATGATCTGGACAGCGTGACCCGCAACCTCCCCACCGAGGAGGACTATCTGCCCAGGGAGGAGCCGGAGGAGGCTCCCGCCGAGGAAGCGGTGACCGAGGGCACCAGCCGCCTGGGCATCCGCATGATCGGTTTACGCAGCGACGAGGAGGCCGAGGATGATTTCTCCCCCGCCTATGACACGGAGGATGAGGACGACCTGACCGCCCCCCGCCGCGCCGCCCGCCAGGAGAAGGACATCGACACAGCCGAATCGACGGATGAATCCGCGCCCATATTGCGCACCCGGACGAAGAAGCAGCAGCGCGTGCTGGAACGCGACAAGGACAAGAAGCCCCGGGGCAAGAAGCTGCGCATCGCCCTGGCCGTGACCGTCACCGTCGTGATGCTGCTGGTGATGGGCGCCATGCTGCTCTCCCGCACCATGATGCCCGACAACAAGTGGCTCCAGCTGCCCGAAAGCGCAGTCTCCACCGTGATGAAGCCCACCCAGGGCATCTTCTCCGGGATTGTGGACAGCATTGCGGGGTATTTCCGCAAGGTGAAGCTGCGCAGCAATCTGGAGCAGGCCTACATGGAGCTGGTGGCTGAAAACGAGGAGCTCTACATCAAGGCAGCCCTGGCGGACGAGCTCTCCGCTGAATTGGCGATGTTCAAGGATATCGACGAGGAAATGCAGCAGAACATCGGGCTCAATCCCCTCCGCTGCCAGGTGATCGGCCGCGACCCGGGCAATTACTTCTCCACCTTCACCATCGACCGGGGCGAACGGGATGGGCTGGAGCCCTACATGGCCGTGACCATCTCCGGTGCGCTGGTGGGCTTCACCGAAAAGGTGTATGAAACCACCACCACCGTCCGCACCATTATCGACTCCAATGCCTCCATCTCCGGTCTGATTCAATCCAGCCGCGACCAGGGCATCGTCTCTGGCACGCTGGGCGTGAACGGGCAGCCCATGTGCCGCATGTACTACCTGCCGGACGATCATCTGCCCCGCCCGGGCGATATTGTGGTCACCTCCGGCGTGGGGATGTCCTTCCCCAAGGGCATCCCAATCGGCACGGTGCGCGAGTCCACCCGTGGTATGGAGAGTAACAAGCAGTACATCGTTATCGAGCCCTCGGCGGATTTTGAGCACATCGAGTTTGTGATCGTCTACCGCTACAAGCCCGCCGCCGAGGCTGTGCAGGGCCGCGCCAACACCGCCTCCTACAACGAGTATGTCCCCACGGTGACAGCTCGCCCCTACCCGACGCTGCGCATCGGCTCAACGCTGAAATTCGGCGAAACCGTCACGCCCATGCCCACGGCAGAGGCCACCCCGTCGCCCACGCCGTCCCCCACGCCCTCGCCCTCTCCCACACCGTCCCCCACCCCCGTTTCCTCCGAAGGGCCGGCGCTGGAGTACCAGTCCTCCATCCTGGGTCCGACCCCGTCCCCCACGCCCTCGCCTACCCCGTCTCCCACGCCGGTGATCATCATCAACCCGGATGACTTCATTTGGGAGGAGGAGTGAGATGCATCAGGCCATCATGCGCCAGGTACAGCTTTGCCTGGTGATCCTCCTGGGGTATCTGGGGCATGTGTCCATCATGCCCTACCTTCAAATCGGCGGAATGAACCCGAGTCTGGTCATTGCCATCATCGCCATTGTGACGGTGGGCTACGGTATGCTCCGCGGGCTATGGGCAGGAATGTTCTATGGCATTGTGATGGAAATCATGCTGCCCACCGTGCCCATGCTGAACCTGCTGTTCTACCCGGTGTGCTCGCTGCTGGGCGGCGTGTTCTTCGCTGACAGAAGCGCGGCGCAGCTGCAGTATGCGCGCTCCATCGGCAAGCGGGGCCGCAACATCAGCCCGCTGCTGCGCACGGTGCTGTGCGCAGCGCTGATCGTCACGGCCTACGAGATCGTCAACCTGACCTATATGTACCTCAGCGGCGCGGAGCTCACCGGCGCGCTGATTCGGCGCGGCATTGTCGACGCGCTGGCGACCACGGGCCTCACCGCGGTCATCATGATTCCTGTACGAAAGCTGCTGGGCTTCCGCAAGATAGAAGCCAGACCCGCGCCGGATATGCGCTTTGACCGCCGTCAGGCCGGGGAGGACGGCAATCCCGCCCTGCGCAGGGGCAAGGTGCGTTAATCCCGCGCCGCCCGATACAGGATTCTTCCCAAAGGAGGCAGTTTATGAGCAATGTCACGCCGCATGACCCCCAGAAGAGTATCAACTGGCGCTATCTTGTCTTTATCGGCGTCATGCTGGCCATGTTCGGGTATCTGCTCAGCGGCCTTGTCCGATTGCAGCTGGTGAACAGCGACGTCTATAAGGAAAAGGCGGAGGATACCCGCACCAAAACCATCATCACCCGCGGCAAGCGCGGCAATATCACCGACGCGGATTCGGTCATTCTCGCCAAGGACGAATTGGTGCACAACATTACCTTCTACAAAGACGGCTCCAACGTGTCCAAGGGCGACTACTATCGCTATACCCAGTCCATCGTCGAAACCATTGAAATCATCGAGCGCAACGGCGGCGAGCTGGCCTTCGGCTATGTGATTGAACGCAACGAGGAAACCGGCGAATGGCAGTTCAACTTCGGCTCCGGTGTGTCCGACTCGGTACTGGCCACCCGCGAGAGCCAGTGGCGCTCCAACAACTACGTCACCACGAAATACTACCCCGAGCCGGTGGACTGCCTACAAAGGCTGAAGCGGAAATACCGCATCGTGCAGAATGACGAGGACCTGGAGACCTTCAAGGCCATCGAGGCAGACGACAAGACCAAGGGCGAGTTCATCCGCCTGGATGAAGATACGATGCTCAAGGTCATGGCGGTCTACTCCGAAATGCAGATGAACCTGTTCAACTCCCTGCCCATCCCCATCGCCAAGGACGTGGCCTACGAGACCGTCATTGAGGTGGAGACCCGCGCCATGCTGCTGCCCGGCATGGGGGTTGAAATCGCCACCAAGCGCGTGTACCCCAAGCACAACATGGCCGCGCAGATCATCGGCTATGTGGGCAAGATTCCCAGCCGCACCAAGTGGCTGGAATTGCAGGCGGAGGGCTACAGCTACAACGATACCATCGGCCGCGACGGCATCGAATACTCGATGGAATCCTGGCTGACGGCATCCTCCAACCGCACCCAGGGCAGCCGCGTGGTGGAGCGCGACAACTACTCCACCATCGTGCGCGAACTGTCCTACACCGAGCCGGAGGACGGCAACAACGTCAAGTTGACCATCCGCTCGGCCTACCAGCAGCAGGCGGAGCGCTGCATTACCAACAACGTGGAGCAGGTGCGCGACAAGCAGGAAGCCCTGATGGTGGACAGCAAATGGCTGGAAAGCAACCGTACCGATATTGCCAAGCGCAACTGGGAACGCTATCCGCTGGATTTGGCGGAGCACGGCGTGATGGTGGTGCTGGACATGGAGGACCGCGTGCTGGCGATGGCCAACTTCCCCACCTACGACCTGAACGCGCTGGTGTCAGGCGGCAAGGAGGCCCGCGCCATCCTGGCGGATGACCGCAACCTGATGCTCAACTACGCCATCGGCTCCCGGGCGACCCCCGGCTCCATCTTCAAGATGGTGACCGGCTTCGGCGTGCTGTCCGAGGGCGAATTGAGTCCCACGGAGCGCTTCACCGATATGGGTTACTACACCAAGTACAACAAGGATGAATCCACCGCGCCCAAGTGCTGGATCAGCGCGGGTCAGCGCTACAAGCACCAGGCGCAGACCATTGTCGAGGCCATCTCCAACTCCTGCAACTTCTTCTTCTACGAGATGGGCGACCGCCTGGGCGAGGAGCGGCTGTACCGCTATGCCTCCCTGTTCGGCCTGACCAGCCTGACCGGCATCGACCTGCCGGGTGAGGTGCGCAGCGTGGTCGGCAGCCAGGACACCCTCTACGACCCGTCAAAGCCCATGGGCGAGGCGTATCAGGACACGTCCATGCCCATCATCGTCTACAACTCCCTGAAGAGTCACCTGCGCGCCGTGGGCGCCAAGCGCGGCCTGGATTACGACGATGAGCGATTGTCCGTGTGCGCCAAGCGATTGATGGACATGGCCATCAACTACCCCCAGGGCGAGTGGGTGCCCCAGATGCGCATCATCCTGATGGAAGAGCTGGGCATGACCAAGACCATGGTCTACCTCAACGAGGTCATTCAGGATGCCTACATCTACATGAACGACATCAAGTGGGGCGGTCAGCAGACCATATTGACGGCCATCGGGCAATCCGTGACCACCATCACCCCCATTGCGGCAGCCCGCTACGTCGCAGCCGTCGCCAATGGCGGCTATGTGTACAACGTGTCCATCATTGACTCCATCATCAGCCCCGAGGGCGAAATCCTCTCCCAGCGCGAGCCGACGGAGGTCAATCAGCTTAACGACCCCAATGGCTATATGGCGCTCATCCGCAAGGGCATGGCGGGCGTTACCGACGATACCGGTACTGCAACCAAGTACTTCCGCGACTACAAGAAGGTGCAGGATGTCATCGCCGCGAAAACAGGAACGGCGCAGGTGACCTCCATCGACCTGGAGAACAACGCCTGGTTCGTCTGCTTCGCCCCCCGCGAGAATCCGGAAATCGCCATCTGCGTGTTCATCCCCCACGGCTATTCAGGCGGTATGGCGTCCATCGCCGCGCGCGACTTCATCAACTGGTACCTTGACCAGTCCGAGCTGCGCACGACGGATTACACGCTGCCCGGCGGCAACAGCCTGGCCCCGTAATTCCACAATACTCTCCAGGAGGCACACATGAGTACCGCATGGATCATCGCGTCCGGCAAGGGCGGCGTCGGCAAGAGCACCATCACGGCCAACACGGGCCTGGCGATGGCCCGGGAGGGCCGCCGGGTCTGCATCATCGACGGTGATATGGGCCTGCGCGACCAGGACGCGCTGCTGGGATTGGAAAACCGCATCGTGTTCGACCTGCTGGATGTGGCGGAGGGGCGCTGCCGCCTGGAGCAGGCGCTCATCAGCCCGGATACGGAGCAGCGCTTGTCCCTCCTGCCCGCCAGCCAGTTCGCCAGGGCCAAGGAGCTCAAGCCCGGCACGTTCCGCCGGATCGTGATTCGCCTCAAGCAGCTTTTCGACGTGGTGCTGCTGGACTGTCCGGCAGGCATCGAGCGCAGCTTGCGCGGCTTGATGAATGACGCCATCGACGAGAGCGTGATCGTCTGCACCCCGGACGATGTGTGCATCCGCAACGCGGAGCGCACCGCCTCGGTGATGGAGAAGAAGGGCCTGCCCCGGCCGCGGCTGATCGTCAACCGGCTGGACGAGGACCTGATCCGCGGGGGCGAAATGTACCCCGCATCCACCGTGGCGGCCACCCTTGACCTGGAGCTGCTGGGCGAGGTGCCGGATGACTCCTACGTCTACCGCGCCACGCTGACCCATCAGGCCGTGATGGATATTGACTGTGAGGCCCGCAGCGCCCTGCGGCGCATTGCCCTGCGCATGCTGGGGGTATCGACGCCCCTGCCCGCCTACGGCATGGCGAAGCTGCCCTGGTATCGCCGCCTCTTCCAACCCACCCTCAAGGAGGTCAAGCGCATTGATCGCTGAAAACAGACGTACCCGCGCGCATATTGACATCCCGCTGATTCTCCTGGTTAGCGCGATGTCCATCTTCGGCGTGCTGGCGGTATGCGTCGCCACCTTTACACCGACCTCCACCGCGGAAACCTGGCTCGGGCATATCATCGAGTCCTCCTCCGCGATGCGTCAGTGCTTCTTCCTGATGCTGGCCCCCATCATCGTGGTAGTCATTCTCAACATCCCCTTCCACATCATCAAGCGCTTCACCCGGCTGGCCTACATCGGCGGCACGCTACTGGTGCTCTTCACTTGGGTCACCAACGGCGCGGAGGGCGTGAAGGCCTGGACGGACATCATCTGGGGCTACACCATCCAGCCGTCCGAATTCATCAAGCTGGCCATGATCCTGATGATGGCCCAGGAGCTGGCCAAGGACGAGCGCCCCATGGGTACGATGAAGGAATTCATCCGCATCATGCTGCTGATCCTCGTGCCCGGCGTGATCATTCTGCTCTCCGGTGAAACCGGATCGCTGATCGTGATTATCTTCTTCTCGGCCATGATGATGTTCTTCTCCAACGTGAGCATGAAGCTGCTGCTGACGCTGCTGGCCACCGTGGCGCTGATGCTGCTGGCGCTCTACGGCTTCGTGGTCGCCACGGGCATCGAGGACTACCGCATCAACCGCATCCTGGCCTTCCTGAACCCGGAGCTGTCCCCCCTGGGCGACGCCTATCAGATGCGCCAGAGCCAGACAGCCATCGGCTCGGGCGGACTGACTGGCATCGGCCGCTTTGTGGACGGCGCCATCAGCCAGCTCAACTACGTCCCTGCGGACTGGACGGACTTCATCTACTCCACCATTGGCGAGGCGTGGGGCTTCATCGGCTGCTCCCTGGTGCTGCTGATGTACTTTCTCATCCTGCTGCGCATGCTCTACCTGGCCCGCTTCACCTACGACAAGTACGGCATGCTGATTATCATCGGCGTGATGGGAATGCTGCTGTTCCACATATTTGAGAACATCGGCATGACGCTGGGGCTGCTGCCCATCACGGGTATTCCCCTGCCCTTCCTGAGCTATGGCGGCTCCAACATGACCACCAACATGGGCGGCATTGCGCTGGTGCTCAACGTCACCAAGAACCGCAGCCTGACCGCCTCCATCTCCGCCCCGCAGACAGGGACGAGCACGGTGAGATACATCAGGCGAAGATAAACAGACGAAAGCCTGCTTCCCGATTGTGGGAGGCAGGCTTTTTTATCGTGCCACAGGATGCAAGGCAATACACCGATGCACACCACGGGCGGATAGGATACACCCAAAGCGGCATCAAGCTTCTGTGCTGGCGGCGTGAATCTCCTTGAGCAGGTCGGTGATGGGCAGGTGCTGGGGGCAGGAGCCCTCGCACTGGCGGCACTCCACGCAGCGGGAGGCGTCACATTCATCCTTGATGATCTTGGCGTAGCCGTCCTTGAAGGAGCTGTCCGCCCGAAGCATCGCACCATCATAGCCCTTGAAGATGCGGGGAATCTGCACGCCCATGGGGCAGGGCTGGCAGTAGGCGCAGCCGGTGCAGCGGGTGCGGGTACGGGCCATGTAGGTGGCCTTCACGGAAGCGTAGAGGGCCTTTTCGGCCTCGGTCAGCTGGGGGCGCTCCGTCAGGTCAAAGATGCGCAGATTGTCCACCACCTGCTCCCAGGTGCTCATGCCGGAGAGGATGGTGACCACCTCGGGCATGGTGTACAGGTAGCGGAAGGCCCATTCAACAGGGCTGCGCTGCGCCTCAAAAGCGGCATACACGGCCTTCACGTCCTCCGGAGGATTGGCCAGCAAACCGCCGCGCAAGGGCTCCATGATGACCACGCCGATGCCGCGCCGCCCGCACTCGCGGATGCCCTCCAGGGTGGCCTGATTCTCATCATCAAGGATGTTCATCTGCACCTGGGCCATCTTCCACTGATCCCAGTCGTTCAGGATGTCCATGAAGGTGGCGTAGTCGTCGTGGAAGGAGAAGCCGGGGTAGCGGATCTTGCCCTGGGCGAGCGCTTCAGCAAAGAAGCGCTTGTAGTCCAGCGCCTTCATCTGCTGGAGGCGCTCCTTGTTCATCGCATGGAGGATGTAGAAATCCACATGGTCGGTTTGCAGCTTGGCCAGCTGCTCATCCAGGTGGGCCATCATGTCCTCGTAGCATTTCACGTTCCAGCAGGGCAGCTTGGTGGTCAGGATCACCTTATCGCGGTAGCCGTCCTGGAGGGCCTTGCCCACCAGCACCTCGCTCTCACCGCCATGGTAGGGGTAGGCGGTGTCGATGTAGGTCACGCCGTTATCAATGGCGTGGCGCACCATGCGGATGGCTTCCGCCTCGTCGATCTTCCCATCGGGCGTGCAGGGGAAGCGCATGCAGCCAAAGCCCAGGATGCTGCTCTGGCGGTCAATGGTGGGGAAAGTCGTTTTCAACATGGGGATTCTCTCCTTTATGATAAATATGGAATCATATCAGCCAGCTTGTCAAAGATGAGGTCGGGCTTGACGGCAGAGGTAGCGACATCCGCCATTTTCGCCTCGCCGGAGAGCACCAGGATGCCCGGCATACCATGGCGCACCCCGGCGGCCACATCCGTATACAGACGGTCGCCCACCATGGCCAGCTCCGCAGCGGTGCAGCCGGTGCGCCGCTGCGCCTCCCGGATGATGCCGCCGTGGGGCTTGCCCAGGATGATATCCGCCTTGCGGCCCGTGCTGGCCTCGATGAAGGCCATGATCGCCCCGGCGTCCGGGATAAAGCCGTTCTCCGTGGGGCAGTTGAAATCAGGATGGGTGGCGATGTAGGGCACGCCCTCGCGGATGTAGTCACACACCCGGCACATTTTGGCGTAGTCCAGCGTGGTATCGAAGGCCACCAGCACATAATCGGGCTGCGCATCGGTGAAGGCAAGGCCCATGCCAGTCAGCTCCTCCCGCAGCACCTCGTTGCCCAGCAGGTATCCCCTGCCCTGGGGAAAGCGCGTGCGCAGGTACTGGGCCGCCGCATGCCCGCTGGTGATCACCTGGCGGCGAAAGGGCTCCGGCACGCCCAGGCGGGTGAGCTTCTCCATATACGCCGCAGCGGATTTGGACGAGTTGTTGGTCAGGAACCAGGCGTCCCGCCCGGTGCGGCGAAGGGCCTCCAGGAATTCCAGGGAGCCGTCGATCAGCCGCTCCCCCAGGTAGAAGGTACCGTCCATATCCAGCAGGAAGCAGCGGACGGCAGCAAGGCATGCCTTTGCGTGTTTGTTCATGCGCATCCCCCCGCCATCAGTGAGCCTGGTGCCGCTGGAGCAGCGCCAGCGCATCCGCCCGGCTCCGTTCATCCGCCTTGCGGAAGGCCGTCAAAAACGCATACTCCTCCTCCGACAGCAATCCTTGGGCCGGGTCGCCGCCGAAGCTACGCACCTCCGCCATTGGAATGCCATGATCCTGGTAGAGGTAGTTGGCATCCACGCCCAGGGTTTTCATTAGCTCAATCAGCACCAGCTCTCGGGGGGTGGATACGCCGGTTTCGTAGTTGCCGATAGCGCTCGTGGTCACGTGCACGGCCTGGGCCAATTCCGCCTGGGTCATTCGTTGGCGGATGCGGGCCTCCTTCAGCCGACTGCCGATGGACATTCTGATCACCTCGCTTCCATTGTAACACAGAATAGGCGCATTGCAAGGGGTTTCACAAGAAATTTGTGATGGCGCTTGACTTATCATATTTCTTGTGTTATCATACGATTGTCAAGTTACTTGATAATCAGCATGGACGGAGGGATTCCATGACGGCGAGGGAGTGGCTTGTAGCCTACCGCAATCAGGTGCTGCTGCTCGCGGCGATGGAGCAGGATCTGTCGCGAATCGGCGCAAGCGGCGCACCGGCGAGGATTCAGCCGATGCGCTACGGCGACGGGCGCTTCACCAACGAGCCTGCGGCGGCGACAGCTCAGGCGTGGGAGGGCTTGATGAAGCGCCGGGATGCCCTGGCAACAGCCCTTTCCGAGGAGCTCGCGGCGGCGCTGGACATCATCCGCACCGCCACGGACAGCCGGACATACATGCTGCTGACGCTCTACTACCTGCAGGGGCTGACGGATCAGCAGATTGCAAAGACGCTCTACATCAGCCGGGAGCAGGTCAACAAGCGGCGGAACGCCTTCTTCCGCCAGCTGCATTGAGGAGGTAAGATGCAAAACACCCCCATTCAGGATGCCATCCGCGCCTACGCCCTGCGCCAGGTGAACGGGCCGTACATCATGGGCGCGACAGCCAAAAAGTGCACCCCCGACTACCGCCGCGCCCTTGCGAGCCGGTACAGCGAATACGCCGGAAGCATCTATACGGCCTGTCCCCAGCTATCCGGGAAGCAGAGCAGCTGCAGCGGCTGCAGATGGGCGGGTCTGCCCGCCCACGATTGCGCGCAGCTCAGCCGCTTTGCCGCAGCGGCGGCGGGGATCGCATTACCCAGCGGCTCGAACAGTCAGTGGTGCAAGGTGAAATGGGCGGTGAAGGGCGAAATCGCCAGCTTGCCCCCGGAGGTGGTCTGCTTCGTGTTCCACCGGGACGCGTCCTCGGGTCGGATGAACCACGTCGGTGTGTACCTGGGTGACAACACGGTGGCGGATGCTCGCGGGCACACGAGCGGCGTGGTACACAAGGCGCTGAGCAGCTATCCATGGACGCACTACGCCATCCCGCAGGCGGTGGCGCAGGAGGCGGGGCTTGCATCCACAGCCCCCGAAGCAAACAGCCGGCCCATGCTGCAAAAGGGTGCACGGGGCGAGGATGTAGCCCAGGCGCAGGAGCTGCTCTGCCAGGCAGGGGCACAGCTGACGGTGGACGGTGTGTTCGGCAGCGCCACCCAGGCCGCCGTGGCGTCCTTTCAGGCAGTCAACGGTCTTTCCGCTGACGGGATCATCGGGCCGCTGACCTGGGCAAGGCTGCTGCGCGTGGAGGCCGAAGTCACCGAACCTGACACGGAGGAAACCACCGAACCTGCGAAAGAGGTCGTGGAAGCCCTCATCGCGGAGGTTGATGCTGCGTGGCGTCAGCTCAAGGAAGCGCTGACGGACATGCGCAGCGCCAGTTCAAGGCCGCTCGGCCATGGATGAACCCCAAAGCTTCACCGATGCCAATCAAGTTCTGCATGCAAAAGCGCCCGCACCCATGATCCGGTGCAGGCGCTCTTTTCGCGGCGGTTTACTTCTCGTACTTGAAGCCCAGGGTGTTAAAGTTATCATCCACGTTGTGGTTCACGTTGATGGTATCATCGACGATGCCGGTGGAGACCGTGCCGTCCTCCGCAGTGAGCACCAGGGAGGTGCCCAGCATGGACGCTTCGGTGGCGAAAGTGCCGTTCTCCTCGTAGGTCACTTCGCCGTCGGTTGCCACGGCGATGGCATAGGTGCCGTCAGCATTCAGGGTCAGGGTGCTGGCGATCGTGCTGCCATTGGCATCCTCTCCCGCAGCATGGAACACGCCCTGTACCGCGTCACGATAGAAGGTGATGCTGGTGGCCATGGGCACGGCGGCGTTGATGCGCATCTTCGCCGTCAGCACGTCGTTTGCCAGGGTGCGACAATGATCTATCCCTACTGATGCAGCATGCCAGGCGGTTTGCTTCCCTGTTCCGCCGAGCCCCTTGAAGAGGCTGATGATTCGGTCATCAGCCTCTTCCGACATCAGGGCGTGCTCCCCATTGGCCAAATGGTATGCTGATGTACCTTGGCTCCACCATGGAAACCGGACCCACCGACGCGGTGTTTTCCAAACCGCTGCACCCCTACACGCAATTCCTGCTCTCCGCTGTGCTGGAGACGGATGTGGATTCCACATCCCATCGCATGCTGCTGCAGGGTAAATCCCCAGCCCCATCGATGCGCCCGCCGACTGCCGCTGCGCACCCGCTGCCCCTATGCCAGCGACGAGTGCCGCACCGTCGCCCCCGCGCTGCGCGAGGTGGAATCGGGCCACCAGGTCGCCTGCCATCGGGTAGCGCAGGAGAAATGCCCCGCCTGTCCATGAGCACCTTATGACGCCTTCCCTGCTGACGGACTATATCAACAATACGCAAAAGGCCTCCTGCCACAGCACGCACTGCAGCAGGAGGCTTCTTGATGGCGGTCGCCTTGCGTTAAGCGGCAGGGTGAACTGCCTGGCGCTTGGTCCGCCGCGCCTTGGCAAGATTGCGGTAGGCCCTTTCCGTGTAGCGCTGGTTGAGCTTGGGGAAGGCAATATTGGCGATTACGCTCAGCCCGATGGCCCATGGCCAGCCTGCTTGGATGCCCAGCAGCACTAGCAGCGGCGTTACAATTAGCCAGAAGCATAGCTGCATAAAACCGCTGCGCTTTTGCACCTCGCCCAGCACGCCCATGTCATCAGTTTTGTGGGGCGCTTCCTCGATGAAGGCAGCTGCGCCCTCTGCTCCGGAACCATCCCGGAAGGATTCGCTCAACCGGGCAGCGGCCTCCGTGTATTGACGGTCGCCCAGCAGCGTCTCCACCGCGCTGCGGATGCCTGCGGCGGTATCATCTGCCAGCATCACGCCCGCGCCCATTTCCTTCACCCGGCGGGCCACGGCCTGCTGTTCACCTGTCTGCGGATAGAGCACCATGGGGGTCGCCATGTACAGGCTCTCGGAGGCGCTGTTCATGCCGCAGTGGGAGATGAACACATCTGCCTTCGACAGCACCACCAGCTGGTTGACGTAGGGCTGCACCTGCACGTTGGCGGGCAAGGGAGCGAGCGAGGACGGATCCATGGTACGGCCGCAGGAGATCAGCACGTCCAGCGGCCTGTCCTTCAGTGCGGATATGCAGTTGCGGTACAGTTCGGGGCGGTCGTTGATCACCGTGCCCATCGAAATGTACACCAGCGGGCGATCCTTTTGCTTGGCGGGCACAATGTCCGTCCTCAGCGCCGGACCCACGAACGCATAATGCCCCGAGAAGGTTTCGCTGTAGGGCTGGTACTCCCGGGTGGCATACACCACGGTGTCGGTGCGATTGTCGTTTTGCACCAGGGTCATGACGTTCTTCACATCATAGCCGTAGGGCTGAAGCGTTTTCAGCTCCCTGCCAACACGGGGCATGCCGCCCATCAGGTCGAGCATTTCCCCGAAGCTATGCTTCATATAGGTGGAGGACATGCTGTTGAACGCAAATGTGCTGGTGGACACCACCATCGGCACGTGGTGCTTCATGGCGCTCAGCTTGCCCCAGAAGCAAACCGAATCCGTGAACACCACATCGGGCTTGAAGGCCGCGAAATCCGCCGTCAGGAAGCTATCCATCCGGAGGGTGCTGCGGATGTCCTGAATGCTCATCTCGGTGGTGGACACCTTTTTCAATCGGGCCAGCTGCGCATCGGTCACCTCCGGGAGGAACGCATCGCACGCGACGAATTCCGCGCCCGTGGCGGTGATCCTCTCCTCGAATTCGCGAAAGGAATAGAAACGCACCCGGTTGCCGCGCTTCACCAGTGCCGCTGCGACCGCGATCATCGGATTGGTGTGCCCGTGGGCCGGAATGCAAAAGCATGCGATTTTTTTCATTTTGCGTCCTCCTCTGTCTCATGGAAGGCCTGGCTGAAAATATCGTTGAAGGCGCCCTTGGGTGGAATGGCAAGCCCCCGGGTTTCATCCCCCAGGATCAGCAGCGTGTCCCCCGGCTTGATGCCGAACAGTTCCCGCGCCTGCTTGGGGATCACGATCTGCCCCTTCTCCCCCACTGTGGCCGTCCATGCGTGATAGCCCTTGCCTGCGTTCATGCGTTCATCCTCCCACATGTATGATTTGTTATACAAATTATACTCGCGCCAACCCATTTGTCAAGCGGCAAAATGAAAACTGCCCGGGAAAACTCCCAGGCAGCAAATTTCAATGGTTACGTGATGGCTCGCCATGTGGAGCCGGTTGCAGTTGCGCTACCACGCAGGCATGCTCCGGTTGCGGAAGCATGTGCTTACTTGCTGCTCTCGCGGGTGTAATTCAGCAGTCCTCCGCAGAGGATGCAGCCGCGCTGGCGTTCGGTCAGGGGCAGCAGCACGGTGTAATCCTCCCCCTTGGTGGCATTGTGGAGCGTAAAGGTGTCGCTGCCAGCTTCCACCAGGGCGCGAACGCCGGGGAGGGTCAGTTCATCCGCCGGGTCGATGCGGTCGTAGTCCGCCTCGTTGGCAAAGGTCATGGGCAGTATGCCGTTATTGATGAGGTTTGCCTGGTGGATGCGCGCAAAGGACTTCGCCACAACAGCGCGGATGCCCAGGTACAACGGCACCAGGGCGGCATGCTCGCGGCTGGAGCCCTGGCCGTAGTTGCTGCCCGCCACCAGGATGCCGCCGCCCTCCGCCTTGGCCCGGGCGGGGAAATCCTTGTCCACAGGGGTCAGGCAGAAGTCGCTCAGATAGGGCACGTTGGAGCGGAAGGGCAAGAGCTTTGCGTCCGAGGGGGCAATGTGATCGGTGGTGATGTTGTCCTCCATCTTCAGCAGCACCTTACCGCTCACGTCCGCCGGGAGCGCCTTGCCCATCGGGAAGGGCTTGATGTTGGGGCCGCGCACGACCTCCACCGTATTCTCCGCGCCAGGGGCGACGGGCGGGATGATGAGGTTGTCGTTCACGTCAAACTTTTCCGGCAGGGGGATCTCCAGGTCAATATCCAGGCAGCGGGGGTCCGTCAGCACGCCGGTGAGGGCGGTGACTGCGGCGGTCTCACAGGAAACCAGGTAGATGCCCGCGCTCTTGGTGCCGCTGCGGCCAAAGAAGTTGCGGTTGTTGGTGCGCACGGAGATGGCGTTGGATTTGGGCGCCTGCCCCATGCCGATACACGGGCCACAGGCGGATTCCAGGATGCGTGCGCCCGCGGCGATCATATCCGCCAGCGCGCCGTTGCGGGCCAGCATGGTCAGCACCTGCTTGGAGCCCGGGCCAATGACCAGGCTCACATCCGGGTGGACGGACTTGCCCTTGAGGATGCGGGCCACGCGCATCATATCGGTATAGGAGGAGTTGGTGCACGAGCCGATGAACACCTGATCCACCTTGATGGGGCCGCACGCCTTGACGGTTTCTACAATGTCGGGCATGTGGGGCTTGGCAACGAGGGGCTCCAGGGTGTTCAGGTCGATCTCGACAATCTCGTCGTAAGTCGCGTCGGGGTCGGCGTTAAGGGGCGTCCAGTCTGCTTCGCGGCCCTGGGCTTTGAGGAAGGCGCGGGTCACCTCATCCGATGGGAAGATGGACGTGGTCGCGCCCAGCTCCGCGCCCATGTTGGTGATGGTGGCGCGCTCGGGCACGGTCAGGGTTGCCACGCCCTCACCGATGTACTCCATCACCTTGCCCACGCCGCCCTTGACGGTCAAGCGGCGCAGCACCTCCAATATGATGTCCTTGGCTGCCACGCCGTATTGCAGCTTGCCGGTGAGCTTGATGCCCACAACCTTGGGGCAGCTGAGGAAATACGCACCGCCGCCCATAGCGACCGCCACGTCCAATCCGCCCGCGCCGATGGCCAGCATGCCGATGCCGCCGCCAGTGGGGGTATGGGAATCGCTGCCCAGCAGGGTATAGCCGGGCACGCCAAAGCGCTCCAGCTGCACCTGATGGCAGATGCCATTGCCGGGCTTGGAGCAATAAATCCCATGCTTCTTCGCCACGGACTGGATGTACTGATGGTCGTCAGCGTTTTCAAAGCCGGTTTGAAGCGTGTTATGGTCGATATACGCCACGGACTTCTTCGTTTTCACCCGCTCCACGCCCATGGCCTCGAACTGGAGGTAGGCCATCGTACCGGTGGAATCCTGGGTGAGGGTCTGGTCGATGCGAATGGAAATCTCCGTGCCGGGATTCAGCTCGCCGGAAAGCAGGTGGGCGGACAGGATCTTTTGCGTCAGATTCATAGGGGCTTCCTCCTGAGAAGATATACGTCTCCCCTATCATATCGGATCGCCAAGGCTGCGTCAACGGTTGGGCGCGAAAAGAACATCAAAAAGGCAGAAGGCGGCAAGGATTAGCCCGGAAAATGGTGAACCCCGCATTTTCCCCCTTGACAAGCGCTGCTACCGGGTGTATCATGTATATTGTTCCGTGCGGGAATGGCGGAATTGGCAGACGCGCATGATTCAGGTTCATGTGCTCTAACGAGCTTGCAGGTTCAAGTCCTGTTTCCCGCACCATAAAAGGACTGAAACTATGATACAAGGTTTCAGTCCTTTTCTTTTTGTTCTTGCAGAATCCTAATGCAAAACGGCAAATGCACCCGGGAATATGAATGATTCTTGCAGTCTTCCTTCGCCGCCATTCCTGAGATAAAATCCTGCTGAAAAACCGCATATAGAAAATGTACCCACTCACTTAGGCGGGTGCATAACAAAACGATTGCTCAGGCTTTCGTTTTGACATAAGGGCTTTCGTTTTGCGAATAGCCCTTTCATTTTGTTTTGGGTGCATGGCATACTTAGTTTTTTTTGAAGAATTCCGCATCGACTTCATAAGACTTCACTTCACGGACGCCGATGCCAAACTCCGCAATTTTGCTAATCAATTCTTCGCCGTCAATAAGATCGATCTGCTGCTTGCCGGGATTGCTTGCTTCTTCTCGTGCTGCCTTCGAAAATGCACCTGTGGTAATCAGAACTTCCTTCTCTATGTCGGTTGTTAATGAACCACGAAAGTCTCTAATGGCAGAACCCCGAAAACAAAAAAGGAGCTTTCGACCACTGAGGAGGTGGAAGAAAGCTCCTTTTTGTTGTAAAATATATCCCGCATCTGAATTCACGATTTATTTGGTGGAGCAATAACTCCTGCCGATCATGGAAATGGTGTTGGAGCATCCAGTCCTTGTTGTCAGCAACAACTTCTTCAATCAGTCTGGCATGGCACTTGTCTGTCCGATCTTGAAGAATGCTGTGGAAGGCCCCTTACATATTCAACTGAAGGAATCACCAGTCGAATCAAAAAATGATCCTGGCAAAGATCATAGAACATACTAAACATTATCCCCACGGCGACATCCGATCATCCAATGAGACTATGGCAAAGTGGGATTCGATCAGTTTTTCAACATGCAGTATATGGATTTCTTCACGGGTTCCCGATGCAAACCTCCAACGTAAAAAGCACAGGTATTCCCCGGTATCGTTTTCAAGCATGTGAACGTCCAAAGGCAGCCCTAATCGACTTGTTCAATAGAAAGCATTGAAGTTCGGCAGTATGGTAGCGTACCTCCTCAGTCGATGTGTCGATACAAGTCAATTCACTTTCGTGTTTCTCCTCCGCTCTACCATACGCAGCAAGATAAACAATGCAGCGGCAAAGCAAAGCATCCACCAGGGCATCAGCGCTACGCCCAAGCGCCCAAAAAGGAAACCCGTCACAAGAGGCATAAGCATAGAGCCGAGAGAGGATGCCGCTTGTTGAAGGGCTGTTACCGACTGACTGGCGCGTCTGCCAACCAGCAGCGGAAGCTCATGAACTATGCAGGGATTGATGGACGCGCACCCAAGGCCAGTCAATAGCACACCGATGACACACATGATATAGCCGGAACCCAACAGCAGTACCAAAATCCCCGTCAGCATGAGGATGGCACTGCACCGCACCAATGTGAAGCTGCTGAATCGCATATTAACAAACCCAGAAATCCCGCGTCCAGCGGTAATACCCAAAAAGAAGAGGCTGGACATCAACGCCGCCTGACTCTCGGACAGTGCATAGACTTTCCCGGCAAAGGAAGTAATCCAAAGGGTCATACAGGACTCCGCGGCGTAATACGAAAGAAATAGCAGCAGTATTGTCTTAACGCCAGGCATGCGCATTGCTTCGCCATTGGAAACAAAGCCTTCGGCAGCAGAATCTCCAACATTTTCAGAGGATGCGCGGCTTGCTTTCCAGCGCGGAAGTGTAAAGGTAAAGAAAACGGAAATCAGCCCCACGCAGCAGGCAGCGAACACATAGCCGCCTCGCCAAGTGTGGTTCATCTGATAACTGAGCGTCAGCAAAGCGGGACCAACCATACTGCCAACGCCCCAAAAGCAATGCACCCAGTTCAGATGCCGAGCTTCATAGTGCAACGAAAGATAGGCGTTCAATGCCGCCACAAGACATCCGGCGCTTGAACCGATCAGCAAGCTTGCCGCACAAATCATATAGGGAGAGGACGCTGCCAGATAACCAATCAGCCCCGCAACGGTCAACAAGAGGCTGTAAAAGATTGTCCGGCTTATACCAAGGCGGTTCACAATGCGGACGCAAAGCAGACTGGATAAAATGGTGCCTCCCGCGCAGATCGCGGCGATAACGCCCATCCACTCCGCCGAAGCGCTAAGCTCTCCCTGAATGGATGGCCATGCCGCGCCCAGCATCGAATTGGGCAGTCCGACGGAGAAGAACACCAGATAAATCATGATGAGGAGCAAGTTCTTGACCTTCCTTATACCGTAATGAGCAGCTGCCCGGTGAAGGGAATCCGCCTGCCAGAGGGCGTAATGAACAATCCTTCCGTGTTTTCAGGAAGCTGCACCTCGTAGCTCCATTGTCCATCAGCGCACTTCTGATAACAGTAGTGAACCGGCCCGGAAGGCGTGATTGTCGTGCCCGAAAGATCATCCAAATCATACAGGTGCGGCATGATAACAACTCGGTGACCTTCCGGGCGAACCCCCGCCATGGTGCGCGTCAACTCATATAAGGGCAGCGCACTCCAGGCATGGCATTCGCTGCGGGGATGACGAGGCTCTTCTGGACAGGTTGTATTGCCTCGGTCAATCAGCCCAATCCACGCATCCAGACTCTGCCGCATTTCGTCCTCCATGCCCGCCTGTTCCAGCGCACGGAACCATTCGTAGGAAGCGGCAAACGAGCAAGGTGGACAAGCCAGCGCGTTTTTCAACGCTGTGCGGCTCTGGGCGGGATCAAACAGTCCATTGATGACCGCCCAGGCCTGGGCGTGTCGTGTAAACTGCCTGCAATTCGGACCTTCGCGGAGCATTCCTGCTTCCTCGCTGAAGCACAAAGCTCGCACTTTTTCGAGAATTTCCGCACGCCGCTTGCGGTATTCCATAGCCGTTCCAGGACGGCCCGTGGCCTCATAGAGCTTCGCGCCGCACGCCAAAGCCCATGCGTACATCAAATTGATGATGGTGCTGGAGCCTTCAAAGTACGCGGGCGATACGCCAGATAAATCCTTCCAATCATCCTGCCAGTCCATAAAAGCCCAGGGGGTGATCTTTCCTACCAGCCCGGTTTCATCCCGCTTGCTCTCATAGTAATCAAGAATGCGGTCAATGTCCGTGCGATAGCATCGGCCCAGCGCCAGATCGCCTGTATGTTCCACATATTCCCACAAGGCATAGACATAGTGCAGAGAAAAGGTGGAGATCACCTGACAATAGGCCGTGGGCGTTTTGCCGGGCAGCAAGCCCTCCGGTCGCATGCCGCAGTGGAAATCCAGCAGCGCCTTTTTTGCCAACCGGGTGTCACGGCTTACCGCATAGGTAAAAAGCATTTGCAGCCGGGTATCCATGATGAATTGCAGCTGTTCGTAGTACGGACAATCCATGTAGGTTTCCAGCATGCAGTTTTGGAGCGTTCTCAGGCAGATGCCCCAAAGCTGCCCGACCCAGGGCGTGGATGAATCCACCGTGGATTCCACAGACAGAGGATAACCTGTTTTTCGATAAACCTGCGCCGCGGGCATTTCCGGCAGCTTACCGTCGGATGATTTGACGACAATGAAACGGAAGGTACGCACCCAGAACGGCTCATAGTTGACGAGATGACCATTCAAAATGATATGATCGGCCCTGCCTTCCACCGTTCCGCCCATATCATCAATGCGGGCGCCGTCCGCGCCGTTTCCGAAGCGCTCCAGATAGGTCACGGTGGTTTCTGTGCCAGCATTCCCGTTGAAAGAGAAGCGGGGATAACCATTCACTTCCACTCCGGCGTCAAGCACCAAGTCGTTTTTTCTGCGGATGACCCGCGCAAAGGCGCATTCCGTTTCCTCCATCAGCGGAATCTCTCGTGGCATCAGGTGCACTCTGGGTATTAGCCCGACGCTCTGAAAAAGCGCGGAGGGCATGACTGGCCCGGAAGCGCAGGCAAGCGACCAAGAGGAAGCGTCAAAGTCCAGGCGTTTCCATTCGAGCGGCGAACGCCGGGCATCAACGCTTTCCTCCGTAGCGCCTAAATAGACGGTATACTCCGATGATTTGAGATAGAAGGTGTGATCCAGCCACACCCGCCAGAGCGCTTTTCCCGTGGAAATGGTGCCAATCACGCGGCCAAAAGCATCGGTGATGTCGCCGTCAATGGCCAGAGCATGGCAGTTTCCAGCACCCACCACGCCGTAAATGGCCGCGCGTTCATCTGTTTGATCCCTGGCAATGTCGGGATCGTTATACAGCACCTGAACGGCAAACACGTTTTTCCCGGCATGCAGATAGGGCGTCAGCGAGACTGTTTCATAATATTGTCGGTTCAGATCGCCCTTGCAGGAGCCGGACAGCACGGCTTGATCGTTGACCCAGAGCCGATAACGGGAAACAGCCGTGATCCGGGCTGTCAAGCGCGCATCCGTCGGCAATTCCTGTTCCAAGCGGAAATACGCGAACCGACCGCCCAGATCACCATGAAGAATCTGCTTGTTGCGAAGCTCCATGTCGGGTATTTTGATCCACTGTACCTCATCCCACATTGCTGTTTCCTCGTTTCGGCAGATTTCACTTATGCATTGCGGCCATTTTCTCCAGAATCATATCGAAGGTGAAGACCATGGCGTTGGGGCGAATGCCCGCTTCCACCTCCAGCGAGGAGCCGTAATCCACCACCATCAAATCGCCGGACAAGTAGCTGGCCATGTCGCTGCACTGGAATACGATGGGCATCGCCATTTCCTCGCTGGCGGCCAGACGGTGCGCATGGCCGGTAAAGGCGAGCAGACGCTCCTCGCTGCCAGTCAACTTCAGGAAATCGCCCTTCAGGCCAGTGTCCGTAGAACCGGGCAAAACCGCGTTGACACGAATTTTCCTGGCCGCGAAAAGCGCCTGCTGCTTTGCCACCAGGTAGTTCATGGCCAGTTTGGAGAAGGAATAACCCAGGTTGCCCGGCAGATGAATCAGCGGCGTTTTTTCCAGCGCGGTCACCGCGCCATCCCAGCCTTCCGCTTCCACCACAGGCAGATAGTGCCGCTTGTTGCCCTCCTGCTCCCAGCCGATGCCGGCGGTGGACGTCATGTAAGCAATCGCGCCGCCTTCCGTCATGCGTGCGGTAAGAATGCACTCGCTGATGTACTTGTTGGAAATCAGGTCAATTTTGGTTGTGGTCAGGAAGTCCGTGCCGAGGCCAGACACGCCAGCAATGCCGAAATAGCAGTCGATGTGGTCGGGAATCTGAGCGAAGGCCGCGTCGATGGATTCCTTTTTGCTCAAATCCGTATGCAGATAGGCTGTAATGCCCTCTACCTTGACCTCAGCCCAGTCCAGGGCGTAGACCATTGCGCCCAAATCCACCAGCATCTCCGCCGTGGCCTTACCCATACCGCTGGCCGCGCCAGTTACCACACATACCTTACCCGTATACCCAAGGTAATCCTTCATTTGTATTTCCTCCTCAAAAAATGTCAGTCTTTGCATAGAAACAGCGTTCCCGCCCCTGGATGATGGCGCTTTCCCGAATGCGGAATGCGCCGCGTAAACGGATGTCCTCCGAGGAAGCGCCGATCCGCACACCGATCACCCCCCTTTCGACCAGCCACTGCATCTCCCGATTGAGAAACGCCATGCGATCCGGCCGGAAGGTGAAGCACACCTGACGGCTTTCGCCTGGCTCCAACGCCACGCGGGCGAAACCTACCAGTTCCTGCACCGGGCGAACCATACAGGCCTGCTCGTCCCGCAGGTACAGCTGAACAACCTCCGTGCCTGCCCGGCTACCCGTGTTGGTCACCTGGCAGGACACGGTGATTTCCTCCCGTGGGCCAACCTCCTCCTTGTCGATGCGCAAACCATCATAGGCAAAGGTCGTATAGCTCAGGCCCTGACCGAAGTAGTACCGGGGCCGATGCGGCATATCCACATATTCCTGGAAGCCGATGCTGTCGCCCTGATGCCAGGAGGAACCGTTGGGGTGATTGTAATACACGGGGATTTGCCCTGCGCTGCGGGCGGTGGTCACTGGCATACGGCCGCTGGGGGCAGTTTCCCCTGTCAGCACCCGCGTCAGTGCCTCCGCGCCCATTTCGGAGGGATTCCAGGCTTCCAGGATGGCGTCCAGGCATTCATCCGCCGCGTCGCTGGAAATGGGTCGCCCGCCGAAGTGAATGCCGATCATCGGCTTGTGCAATTTGGCAGCTGCCCGGATGAAAGCATCCTGACACCGCGGCAGGTTAATGTCCGTCGCGTCCACGCCCTCGCCCATGGTGGCCACGGAACAGGAGCCGTGCTTGCCGCCCAGCGTCAGAATGACCAGATCAGCCCCGGCAGCGGCCTGCAAAGCCTCAGCAAAATGGCTTTCGTCCGCGCCAGCGATGGGATAACCGTAAGCATAGGTGATTTCCGCGTCGGGCAGCGAAGATGTGAGCTTTGCAAGCAGGCTGGGGCAGTCCGGCTTGATTTGCCGCCCAATCTGCGCAAACTCCTCCGTTTCGTCGCTCTGCACCTGCGTACCTGGCACGGTGAGCATGGGCTTGCGCTCCGTGTTGGAGGCGTCCACCCCGGCCAGGCTGTTCATGACCGCATGAATGGCTTCTACCATGGACAGATGGGTGTATCCGCCAAAGAAATGCCGTGCGTTGTCCGCGTGAGGGCCGATCAGGGCAATCTTCCTGATATTCTTTCCAATGGGAAGCACGTGGTTGTCGTTTTTTAGCAGCACCAGGGATTCCAGGGCGCTTTGCAGCGTAATCAGCTCATCCTCCGGATGATGAACCATCTCCGACAATGCGCTTCCCGTCAGGGCAAAGGGATGTTCAAACAGGCCCATGCGGAATTTAGCCCGCAATACCCTTCGCACCGCTTGGTCGAGCAGTGCCATGTCCGCTTTTCCCTGCGCGAACATAGCTTTCATTTCTTCATTGAAGCACACTGTGTCGGGAAGCTCCACATCCATGCCCGCGGACAGGCAGGCCAGCCCGGCCTCGGCCTCGGTTTCGTAGAGCTTCTGCGTATGATGCACATTGCTCACGGCGCTGTAATCGGCCACGGCCACGCCGTCAAAGCCCATCTCCTGGCGCAGAATCTGGGTCAGCAGATGCTCGGAGGCAGACACCGGCTCGCCGCCGATGCTGCAATAGCAGGGCATCACACCCCGCAAGTTTTCCTCCGCGATGGCCGCCTGGAAGGGCAGGCCGTAGACCTCCTGCAGCATCCTTTCGGGAATACTGCAGACCGTGCCATGAATGCCGCCCTCCGACTGATGAAACCCCATATAATGCTTGGCAACCGATTCAGCCCTGCATTCGCCCTCACCCTGCTTCTGGATGCCGCGGGTATAGGCGCTGCCCATGGCTGCTGCCAGCGTGGAATCCTCGCCGTAGGTTTCGCCTTCCCTGCCCATGCGCGGTTCCCGGTTGATGTCCAGCACGGGGGCCAGAATCTGGGTGATGCCCAGTGCGCGCTCCTGCCGGCTGACGATCTCACTGATCTTTTCTTCCAGCGCGGGGTCAAAGGAAGCGCCACGGCCAATCCCTGCCGGGAAGCTGGTGGCGTCCTGCACCAGCGCTCCGCACAGACCCTCCATGTGGAACACGGCGGGAATCCCGAAACGGCTGTTGTTCATCACCGTTTCCTGGATTTCCCGCTGGATGCCCGCTGCTTCCTCCAGGGACAGCGCTTGCCGGAATTCCAGCGTGCTGACCTGTCCGATCCCGTATCTTGTGTCCTTTTGCAGATCGCCATGGGCGTAAAAATGGCATTGAAGCTGGGCCAGCTTCTCATCCAGCGTCATTTGCGCCAGCAGATCCTCCGTTCTTTCCTCCGGGCTCAGGCTGGCGTCGCGATAACGGTTACTCATAAGCGGCCTCCTTGACTGGAATGGTGATGGTAACGGGTTCCAAGCCCTCGGCGGAAAGCGTTACACGAACGTTGCCCGCCGTCCGGGCGCTGCGAATAACGGCCTGCAATCTTCCTTGATAGGTGGTATGGTGATTCTGATCGAAACGCTCGGCATTGACAGGATTGGCACTGCCAAAGCCAGCCAATGTTCCTGCGCCGTCCACCTGAATCGAAACGACCCTTTCCGGCCAGGCTTTGACGATTCCTTGCTGATCTGTCACGGCGATGTCGATAAAGCTGAAATCCTCACCGTCAGCGATCAGCTTCTTTTTGTTCGGTACCGCCGTCAGTATCGTTTCCGAACTTGCCGTTGCCAGCGTATTCCGATACAGCTCATGGCCATCTGCGTCATAGCCGACAGCCAGCACCTCGCCAGCTTCGTAAGCGGCGGGGAACTTGGCAAAGAAGTCGACGACGGGCGTTCGGCCAAGGGAGGAACCGTTCACAAAAACCTCCGCTTCCGCCGCGTCGGTGTATACGTCAATCCAGGTAGGCTTTCCCTCGCAGCCGTCAAAGCTCCAGCTTTCGATGGTATCCGTCCACAAATAGGAAGTATAGGTGGGGACGACGCCGTCATGAACGGGCACCTGCGCCGCCAGCCACAATCCGTGACCGCCCCAGGCCAGCTCATACCGATGAATGGCGGGCAGCGGCTTTCCCAGCAGATCGACCACGCCGCCGTGATTGAGCAGCCACGGATAATCCTTGCCCCGCAGATTCTTGGGCCGGTCATCCTCTGGCAGCTTGCCGTAGCGCTCGTTGCAGGTGTTGCATTCGCCCAGATGATCCTGGAGCGTCCAGATGAAATCGCCGATCAAATAGGGATGCTCCTTAGCAAAGCGCATGGTATCGACGATGCGGTCGCCGCGGGTTTCTGTGCCCAGCAGCACGCGCTCCGGGTGCAGCGCGTGGAGCGTTTCGTATTTGTCCTCATAATAGTTGTATCCAGCCACGTCCAGCGCGGGGTAGAGATGCTTGGTTGCATCCTCATCCATGCGGATGTAGGTGGGTGGGTAAGGCTCGTTTTTCTCGCTGTCGGGGATGTTGGCCGCCGCACCCATGAACACACCCAGATAATGCTTCCAATCTGCCTGACGGTTTTCCTCACTCTGGGTCATCCATTCGTCCTCATCCACCGTCAGATAGGGCGTGCCGTCAACGTATTCCCGGAGCCAATGGACGCTGGGGCAGAAGGTAATCAGCCGCGTATCGTCCATTTCCCGAATGGCGCTGATGATGGATTTCCCGATACGCACCCCCTTCACGCCGCCAGCCTCGGGAATCTCATTGCCGATGGAGTACATGATCACTGAAGGGTGGTTGTAAGCGTCCTGCACCATGAGGCGGGTATCGGATAAGTAGCTGTCTGCGAACCGCCTCACATAGGGGTTCATCACCTTGGGGCGGTACCAGCTGTCGAAAGCCTCGTCCATCACATAAAGCCCTACTTCATCGCATGCGTTCATCAGGCTGCGGCTCATGGGATGGTGCGCGGAGCGGATGGCGTTGAACCCTGCACGCTTGATATTCCACGCCCGGCGAAGCTCGGTCACGTCATTGTTGATGACGCCGATCACGCCATTATCGTTATGGATGCAGCCGCCCCGTAAGAAGGTGGGTACGCCGTTAACCAGCAGCCCCTTCTCCGGCTGAACGGCCACCGTGCGGATGCCGAAGGTCTCCTCCGCCGTATCCACAACGCTTCCCTGGGCGATCAACTCGGCCCTGGCTTGGTAGAGATGTGGCATTTCAGCGCTCCACAGCTTCGCGTCTGGCACGTTGATTTCAAAGGGCGCCTGGCCGCTGACCTTGGCAATGAGCTGGCCGCCGTCATAAATGGCTACGTGGATTTTCTCTCCGCCGGTATGATGCACGTCCACCCGAATCCTCGCGGGATGGATGGAGAGCGTCGTGATTTTCAGCCCGTACAGGTCGATATGTCGCTTATCAGCCACAAACAAGTTGACGGGACGATAGATTCCACCACCCGTGTACCAGCGGTTATGTCCCTCCCGGGGTACGTCTGCGGTAACGGTCAGCAGGTTGTGCTCACCAAAACGCAATTGATCGGTCAAATCCACTACGATTGGCGTAAAGCCATAAGGATGGTCGGCAAGCTGCTTGCCGTTCAGGGCAACCGTCGTGTTGCAGTACACGCTTTCCAGCTCGACAAGAACCGTTTTTCCCCGCCACTGCGCGGGTGCAAAGAAGCGCTTGGTATATTGGTAGGTTTCCCCCAGAAATCCGGCGGACAAAAAGTAATTGCGGATGGAAGGGTCGCGATCGGTATGAATCATGCCGTCATGGGGCAGCGTGACAGGATAGCTTCTGCCCGTCTGCACGGCCTCAAACTGCCAATCCGTGTTCCAGTTTTGTGCGTTCATGGGGATAGTCCTCCCAGCCATCAAGATAAGATGATTATACAGAATTCCGAATCCAAAGAATAGAAACAAATTAGCGAATAAGTCTCATTTTTCGCACAAGTAAAAAAGCCGGCGCTCCCCATAGGAAACACCGGCTTAGGCTTAGACCAGAAAAGCGGCAATCTGGGCGTAATCCTCTTCCTTCGTACATTCCAGCCCGCTGCTTTCAGGGCTGGTGTGTGCGAGCAGTGAGATGAACACATATTGAGACAACACGCTTTTCAGATCAAGTTGATCGTTTTTCGTAAGGAAGAATACGTCGCCGTCGCATTGCTTGACGGCCTTCATCAATGCCACCGGGTCAATGCCGGGTTTGAGCTTCTTCATCAGTAGACCCCCTATTGATTTTCTTCTTCCTGGGCCCGCAGCTGCTTGCGGTAGGCGCTGGGCGTCATGCCGACCTTCTCGCAGAACACCTTGCCAAAGTAATTCCGGCTGTTGAATTGCAGCGTTTCGCTGATTTCATCCACGGACTTCGAGGTGGTCACCAACCAGATCTTGGCCAGGTTGATGCGCTCGTCCTTGATGAAATCCACCACCCTGATGCCCATCTCCCTGTAGAAGCGCTTGGACAGGTAATACTCCGAATAGCCCACATGCCGCGCAATCTGGGACAGCTCCAGGGGCTGAAGAATATGGCGCCGAATGTAGTCGCAGCACTGCTGCACCGGCTTGGAAACGTCCGGAGTGGCTCGCAGGTCATGCACCTTGCGGATGTAATCCTCCATCATGCGACGATTGACCGTCAGCAAATCTGTCATGGTGGCGGCGCGCTCCAGGCGGTCGCAATGCTCCGTTTCCATCGCGAATGCGGTCTGCTGGGGCATGCCGCCCTGAATTGCGGCGCGGGTGCATTGCCCGCAGAAAATCACCAGGGCGTTTTTCAGGCGCCGGAACTGTCCCTCCACCGGGAACTGCGCAGGAAGCTCCAGCCCGGTGAGCCGATCCAGCACGTTCTTGTATTCCAGGTTGCCCTCCCGAATCATTTGCAGCAGCGTTTCCTCCGTCATGTGGATGCGCTCCACATTCGTGGAATCCCAGCTGCCGTCCACGTCCAGCTCGTCGCCCAGGTGACGGTAGATGTTTTTCCCGTCCTCAATCACGGTCTGGAACTGGAATTCCTGGCGCTGAATCTCCTCCTGGAACAGCATGTAGTGCAGCATCTGCACATACTGGCCGAAGTTTGCCATGGACAGCACGGGTATCTTTTTCATTTTTTCCAGCAGCATGTTGCGTGCCTGCTGGGAGAGCGTCTGGCGGTGCAGCGCCGTCTCAATGCTGCGGAAGGAGCTGCTGCTGTTGAAAATGGGGCCAATCATAATCAGTTCTTCCGGCGCGCCGTTTTTCCACATGTACTCCGCACCCCATATGAGGCCGATGGAATCGCTGAGAATGACCGGGCGGTCGCGCCGCACCTGTTCCCCGGTCGCGTAGTCCAGGCATCCGCTGGAACGAAGAAACAACAGGAACTCTTGCTCATCCGGGCAAGTGGAAAAGAACAGCTTCTCCCCCGTGACGGAAAAGCACCAACAGCTGAGGCCGCAGGCGCTGTGTACCAGGCCGGAAAATACCCGGCTGCGCACATAGATATTCGTCAAAAGCATTTCTTCGTTCATCATGTTCACCCACGATTTCATGGTGAGGATGAAGCGGAGCCTTCCGCCCCATCCCATGAGAACATTATAGCAGGTTCTTTTCGTTTGGCAACGGGTTATTCCGCGTCGCTTTCCTGGAGAAGCTCGTTGAACGATTTCAGCACCTTCTGGTAGCCGCGCTTCTTCAGGTCGGCGCAGTAGGTATCCCAATCGCTCTCCAAATTCTTCTTGCCAGTGATGAACTGCGGCACCTGCACATACATATACTCGTTGACAATTCGTGAATACACCTTGTTGTTGCTCTGCACAGCATTGACGGGCAGCTGATGGTTGAAGGGATAAAGCGCCATGAAGCCGGTTGGCTTGTACAAATCCCATTGCCCGATGCAGTGCTGAACATAGGTGTCTGTATCCCCGTAATCCACCAGCATGGGCGAACCCAGCCCCGTCACACGAGAGCCGTTCATGGCGGTGCGGATGTTGCCGTCATTGACCTTGAGCAGGTCATGGAAGCGCACCATCTGCTGGCCGTCGCGTTCCACCAGCGTATAGGCTGCGTCAACGCCGAAACGGAGATACGTCGCGTCCTGAAGCTGGGCCTGCTGCTCGGCACTGAAGCCGTAGTTGCTCAGCATGGCGCCCTCTTCCGTGTAGAAGTAATCCAGCCAATGGAAGAGCAGCGCTAAATCCTTCTCCTTGGCCTTGTCTGTCACCACCACAGAGCCGCCGTACTTGGCCGTGCCAAAGAAGGTATCGGGGATTTTCAACTGCTGCTCAGGCCCGCCGTAGACGTCGTTGATGGGGTTGGCCGCGCCAAAGACCACCGCGCCCTCCGTATAGGGCAGGGCCGCATTGCTGATGCGGCTGCCCAGGGTGGATACGCTGCCCTGCCAGAAGCCCACCTTGCCGGAACGCACCGTTACATCGTCGATCTTGTAATACATATCGCCGGAGCGCTCAGCAAACTGCTTGTCGATCCAGCCGCGGTTCCACCAGGCGTTCATGCACGCCAGATACGTCTTGAAGGTGTCGGAATCGCCGCCGAACTTGACTTCGTTATGCTCGGCGTCATACCAGAGCCAGGGGCAGCCCCCGCCAAAGGAGCTGACCAGATCACCGTTCAGATTAAAACCGGGATAGTACACGCTGGTCACATAGCCATCGGCGATGCCCTGCTCCTTCAGTGCCCGTTCGAAGATTTCAAACATCCATTCCCAGTCGCTGATGTAGATGGGGTCGGTGTGTCCGCTGGGGAAGATGACGTCATCCACCCAGCTGTCGCCGTTGACGTTCGCCTCCAGCGCCGCGGATTCGATGGCGTTGCCGTCCTTGTCCAGCGTGTAGTGGCCGGAAAACGCCTGGCCTGCCTTGGGATTGGGGCGGGACTCGCTGTCTGCCATGGGATCGAACAGCGTATCCGGCTGCACGCCATAGCGCACAATCCAATCCCGGCGGTAGCACCAGCCAGCGAACAGATCGTAAGCGGATAGATTGGCTCGGATACCCGTGAGGGTCAGGTGGAGGTCCTGATCGCCCACCGGCGTGGTGGCAATCACTTGGGGATTCGCCTCCAACCATGCCTTGTAGTTGGGCATATACTGGTCGATGTAGGGTCCCAGGTCGAGGATGTTGCCCGCCTCATACAATTCCGCCAGGGAGCCGCCGAAGTAGGTCATGCTCATCACGTCCGGGTAGGATTGGGTGGAAACCAGCAGGCTCAGGTTGTCAGCCTCCTTGCCGGCGGGCGGCACCTGGAAGCTCATCAACACCCGCTGCTGCGTGCCGTCCGAGGCCTCAAAGGTCTTGTAGTTGGCAATATAGCGCATCACGGGGTTATCCTCATAGTTCAGGTAATACTCCGTGCTTTCACCCTTGTCCAGCAGATAGGTGAAGGAACGCAGCGCAGGATCGCTTTCGTTTTCAAGGGGCGCAGCGCCCTGGGACGCGGTCACCGGCCCGTTCAGCTGGGACAGTTCGGCATGGTCCGCTCGGTAAAAAATATAGACTACCGCGACCAGCAGAAAGCAGACGAGAATCATTTGCATGATCTGTTTGGGGCTGAATTCTCTTTTCATATTCTTCCGTCCTTTCACGATCAGCCCTTGACGCCGCCTTGCAGCTGACCGGCTTCAATCTTATCCTGGAAGAAGGGCATCGCCACCATGATGGGCAGCGTGGCCACCACGATCACGGCAAACTGAATCAGGTAACGGCTGTAGTTCGGGGTGGCCGTTTCCAGGAAATTGACGTTGGCACTCGTCATTTCATTGATGAAAAGCTGAATGGGCCACTTGGTCTTATCCGCAGGCACATAGATGGAGGCGTTGTACCAGGAGTTCCAGGCACCGACAAAGGTGTTGAGCAAGGTAATGAAGAACATCCCCTTTGCCTGAGGCAGCATGATCTGGAACATCACCCGCAAATGTCCCGCACCGTCCATCCGCGCGGCCTCCACCGTGGAAAGCGGCACTGCCGCAAAGGCCTTGGCGGCGAAAATCAGGTAGAAAGTCTGGGTCGCCTCCAACAGAATGATGGAAAGCCGGCTGCCGGTAAGCCCCAGGGCATTCATCACCATATAGGTGGGCACGATACCGCCGCTGAACAGCATGGTGACAAACAGGAAACCATACATGATGCCCTTGCCCTTGGTGGGCTGGCTGAGGGCGTAGCTGCCCAGAACGTTCAGGACAAAGCCAAGCCCCACCGTTCCAGCGACATAGATGATGGTGTTCTTGTAGCCAATCCACACGGAAGCGTCCCGGAAAATCAGCCGATAGCCCTCCAGCGTGGGCTTGCCGATGGGGACAACAGCCACGCCCTTATACGAAAGCAGGCTGAAACCGTCGGAAACGGAGGACATCAGCACATGCCACATGGGCAGCAGGGAAATCACCGCCACCATGATCAGGCAGAAGTGAATGATGAAATTTGCAATGTGATTGCCAATGGTCAGATGCTCCACCATGCCCTCGCGAATGCGCTTTTTCTTTCTGATCTGCATGTTGCTTCCTCCTTAGAACAACCGCGCGTCGGGGTTGATCTTCCCAGCCAGCACATTGCCGCCGATCAGCAGCACGGTGCCCAGCACGGACTGGAACAGGTTGCTGGCGGCAGACAGGCCCATATCGGGAGAAGAACCGAAGGCCATGCGGTGGGTGTAGGTGTACAGACAATCGGCTACGGAGTAGGTTTGCGGCATATACAACAGCAGCACATTGCCGCCGATGGTACGGAAGGAAATCGCGATGTTCAGCACAAAGGACATACCGAGAATCGGCGCGATGCAGGGAATGGTGATTCTCAGGATGCGCTGCATCCGGGTGGCGCCGTCGATAGCGGCAGCCTCGACAATATCCCCGTTGATATTGGCAATGGCGGACATGAGGAGGATCGAGCCGAAGCCCAGGCTCTGCCAAATGCCCATGAAGGTATGAATCAGCCAGAACACAGGCGGATTGGCATTGGCCAGCCAGTTCTGCTGGGGCAGGCCCAGAGCGGTGAGCAGCGCGGTCAGGGGGCCGTCATTGCCCAGAAACAGCTTGACCAGGTTGGTCACGACCACCGCGGCCACGAAGTTGGGCAGATAGGAGATCATCTGGATGGTGCGCTTGAAGGTTTTGTTCCGCACCTCCGAGAGCATCAGCGCGAAAATGAGTCCGGGGAAGAAGCCCAGCACCAGCGAGAACGCGGCCATGATGGCCGTATTTTTGAAGGCGTTGAGGAACGCGTCACCGGTGAACAGCTCCACGAAATTATTAAGCCCGACAAAGGCGCTGCCGAAAACGCCCTTGGACAGGCTGAAATCCTGGAAGGCCATCACAATGCCAAACATGGGCAGGTAATGAGTGACGATGATGTAGATCGCCACGGGGACAAAGACGAAGTAGACGGTCTTGTTTCTGGCCCAATCCCGCTTCCAGGTGTTCTTCACCTTGTCATGGGGGTTGGGCGATGGCATTGTCGAACTTCTTACCATGGGGCACCTCCTCAGAAAATAACAATGCGGAAGGAAACGCGTCGGCTTCCTTCCGCAAAAGCGCGATTATTGAGCGATGGAAGCCGTGCCAGCCAGCTGGGCATCGATCACCAGATCGGAACCCATCGCCTGAACGGTGGCCGCGTAGGGAACGTTCACACCGATGCCGGAGGCGGTGGCGCTGGCCCAATCGGGCTGGCCTGCGATTTCACCGGCGGTTTCAAAGTTGAAGGTGTAGTTGAACACATCTGCCACCGTGTAGGTGCCCTTGTCGGCCTCCAGCTCCATGCCGATTGCGGTGATGTTCACCAGCAGCACACAGGTGCCGTCATCGTAGCAGTTCAGGGTCAGGTTCGCACCCATGGTCGTATCGGCGGTGGCTACCTGCACATCCTCGGCCTTGAACACATTGAACGCCACAGGGCCAATGGAGGTAGTCAAGCCTTTGGCCTCGCCGTCCGCAAGGCCGTAGGAAGCGGTGCCGTCCTCGTTCCAGGTCAGGGTAAAGACGTTGTCCTCGTCATCCTCATCCGTCAGGGTGTAGGAGCCGTCCTCATTCTTTTCCCAGGTGCCGTAGATGCCCATTTCGCCCGTGTAATCCACAAAGGATTTGTCATGATACAGCGTCAGGGTGTTGCCCTCCAGATTATCGGCATACAGGTTCACAACCTTGATGGGCGTTTCGGTGGAGGCGTCGTAAGCCTTGCCCTCGGTCAGCGCCATGGTGCGGTGATTCGCCATGCCGGCCAGAGAGATGTCCACCAGCTTGCCGTCCACATAGGCCACCTTGACGGGCGTAGGATTCACATAGGAAACCAGCTCGACAATCTGGGTTGCGGTGGCCATTACGTCATCCTCGGTACCGGCAGTTTCGTCCGCGCCGGCGCTGGCCATGTATGCCAGCTCCTCGTCCTTGATCTCATAGGTGCCCGCGTCGGTCACAGCGCCCATGAAGAAGGATGCGTAATAGGTGCCGTCGGCATTGAAGTGGTAGAAGGTTGCCATGCCGAAGTCGTTCTTTTCCATATCATATACGCCTTCAAGCACAGTTTTTCCTTCCGCCGTTGCAACGCTGACCAGGGAGAAGGTCAGCAGCAGAGTCAGCAACAGGGAAATGCTTTTTCTCATCGTGTTCATCATGATATTCGTACCCCTTTCTCACTTGGATGCTCATTTGCATCCGGTTTGTAGCCACATTATACAAATTGCAGATTTGCTCCGATATAGAAAAATTGGCGAATAGGGGCACTTTTTCGTTCTATTCTGTCACTTGCACCAATTTGTTCCCTTCCTGCCGATTTATTGCATTTTCTTTCATGTTGTAGTTTTTTATAATGATCCCATCCTGTATGATAGGCGGTGTATACGATGGAGAAACTGATTTATCACGCGCTGGAGGACCCCACCTATGCGTGTCCGGTGATTGATGAAAAAGAAGAACGCGTTCGAACGCTGATGGACGGCCAGAAAATTCCTTTTCTCTATATTCACGGCAGCTTTGAGGGAACAGAGGTCAAGTTTGTTTTCTGCTTCCCCAGGAAGGACGCCTATCGGGGAAGATTCTTCCAATATCTCTCGCCGTTCCCTGGGCCGGACGAGGAGGTCGCGTCCCTGGAGCATCACGGCCTGCAAGACAACGTTTCCTTTGCGCTGCTCCATGGCGCGTACTTCGTGGAAACCAACATGGGTTCCTCCGCCATGTTTGCCGGAAGGCCGGATTCCACCATTGTATATAAGTCCAGTGCGGCGGCAGCGGAGTATTCCCGGCAGGTTGCCATGGAGCTGTATGGCTGCCCGCGACCCTATGGCTATGTGTTCGGCGGCAGCGGCGGCGGATACAAAACCATGGCCTGCATTGAAAACACGAATGCCTGGGACGGCGCCTGCCCTTATGTGATTGGCTCGCCGGTATCCCTGCCCAACACCATCACCATGCACGCTCAGGGACAGCGGGTGCTGCGCCATGCGTTTTCCAAAATTGTGGATGCGATGGATGCGGGCGGCAGCGGCGACCCCTACAAGGACTTAACGAATGATGAAGCGCACATGCTGCGGGAGCTGACCCGCATGGGTTTCCCGCCCAGGGCGTGGTTTCTGGAGGCAGAAGGTAGAATCGACCCTGGCTCCCTGCCCGTCCTGCTGCCCGGCATGAAGCAGGCTGACCCCAGCTATTTTACGGATTTCTGGACGTTGCCTGGCTACGAGGGCGCAGACGGCTTGTGTGGCGCGGCGACAGATCGGGTGCGCTTTGAGGGCGTGATCAAGTCCGTTCACCTGCCGGAGAAGGAGGATGCGGACAAGACGGGCTTCAACGGTGTGGACGACGCCTGGAAGAAGCTACTGGCCAGCGGCAACAGCGCCTATCTGGAGCTTGAATCCGTGCCGGAGCATTCTGATTATGTGGAGGGCGTAAATATCACCATCCTGTCCGGCGAAGCGTAAGGCAAGGTTCTGAAACTCGATCACGACGAGGAAAACAGGCTGTATCTGGGTATGTGTTTCGGTGTGGACGATATTGCCGCCGTGCTTGCCCTGATTCATCCCGGCGACAGGGTCGCGCTGGACAATTCCGACTTCATCGCCATCCAGTCCTACTATCGACATCAGGTGCCTGCCGACCCTGCTTTTCACGCCTGGGATCAGTTCCGGGACTCTGAGGGTCAACCAACCCTGCCCCAGCGCAGGAACGTGTTCGGCTATTCCATGACGGGCACTGGCACTGTGCAGGACGGCCAGATTCAAGGCAAGGTGATCGTGATTCAATCGCTGATGGATGAATCCACCTGCCCCTGGTGCGCCGATTGGTACAGAGGAAAGATTGCGGAAGCCCTGGGTTCCGACAGCCATGTGCGCGTGTGGTATATGGATCGCTGCCTGCACGGCGATGACGGCATCCAGCGGAACACGCAGGTCGTGAATTATCTGGGCGCGCTGCATCAGGCCCTGCTGGACGTGAGCGACTGGGTGGAGCGCGGTGTCGAGCCTCTTCCCACCACCAATTACCGCCTCGAGGACGGGCAAATTGTTGTGCCGGACAGCGCCAGGGCACGGCGTGGCATCCAGCCGGTTCCCGTGCTGCTGGTCAATGGTGCGGTATGCACCCATGTAAAGGTGGGGGAAATCGTCACCCTGACCGCCTCCGCTCAAGCGCCGGAGCAGGCAGGCAAGATTACCGCGCTGGATTTCGATTTTGGCGACCGCTCTCAGGAAGATTTCTTTGATGTCGTGGGCGTGCTGAACCACGATTCAGCTTCCGTTACCCATACCTATGCCAAGCCTGGCACCTACTTTGCGGCTGTTCGGGTAAAAATGCAGCGCAAGGGTGATTCGGACGCACTCTTTACCCAGGTGCTGAACCTGGCACGGGCTCGCGTCATTGTGGAGGAATAAGCATGTACACATCCATTCGTCCCGGCCAGGTGTGGCTGGATACGGCAGGAAAGCGCATTCAGGCCCATGGCGGATCGATTCTGTATGAAAACGGCGTCTACTACTGGTACGGCGAGAACAAGGAGCATACCGATGGGCAGAACGGCATCTGGCATTGGGGTGTGCGCTGCTATTCCTCCAAAGACCTGTATAACTGGCAGGATGAAGGGCTGATGATCCCGCCCGATGAAGGCAATCCTGCCTCGCCCCTGCATCCCACGTCCATGATGGACAGGCCCCATATCATCTACAATCGGATGACTCGGAAGTACGTTTGCTGGCTCAAAATCATGTGCAAGGACGGCACCCAGCGCTCCACCGTGCTGACATCGGAAAGACTGCTCGGCCCCTATACCATCGTCCGTACAGGTTTGCGTCCGCTGAGCATGAGCGCCGGGGATTTCGATCTGGCGGTGGCCTCGGACGGCAAAGCCTATTACTACTTTGAGCGCGTACACTCCGAGACGATCTGCGCTGATCTGACGGAGGATTACACCGACGTGACGGGCTATTACAGCACCCATTTTCCCCGCCCCTTCCCGCCGTTTGTCCGGGAAGCCACGGCGCATTTTACGCGCAGGGGAAAGCATTATCTGTTGACCTCCGGCACAACGGGGTATCTGCCCAATCCCTCGGAGGTCGCCGTGGCCGATAGCTGGCATGGCCCCTATACGATACTGGGCAATCCTCATCCAGCGGACAAAAGCCGCACCTCCTTCCATTCCCAGATATCCTCCGTTTTCAAGGTGCCGGGGAAGAAGGACTTATACATTGCCTGCGCTGACCGCTGGCAGCCCGCGTATCAGCATCTGGCCTATGAGGATTACGCCGAGCTATACCAGAGCTGGTTTGACCCGGAGATGGACAAGACCATCCCCGAACGCAAAAAGCACATTCCGGAGGACGGCAAGGCCAACACCTCCATGTCGGACTATGTGTGGCTGCCCATCCGTTTTGAGGGGGACAAGCCCGTCATCGACTGGCAGGATGAATGGCGCATTGAAGACTACGAGTAAGGAGGCATTCCCATGAGACACAAAGTGGATTTCTGTGCGGATTGGCGCTTTATTCGGGAAGATGTGGGCATTGAGCAGGCTGACACGTCGGCCACGGAGCCCGTTACGCTGCCCCACACCTGGAATGCCCAGGACGGCACGGATGGCGGGAACGACTATCATCGCGGTCGATGCTGGTACGCCAAACGCTTTCCTATGCCAGCGCATTCCTCGGAAGAAGAAGTCTGGCTGGAGTTTGAAGGTGCGGCCATGTCGGCACAGGTGTTTTTGAACGGCAACCTTCTTTGCACCCATGATGGAGGCTATGCCACCTTTCGGGTCAACCTGACCGATCATTTGCAGGCTGAAAATGTTCTTGCGGTATCGGTGGATAACAGCAAAAACGACCGAGTGTATCCGCAGAAAGCCGATTTCACCTTCTATGGCGGACTGTATCGCCCAGTTTGGCTACTAACGGTTCCCAAAGTGAGCTTTGACTTGTCAGACAGCAGCAGCGGTCTGTTTGTGACGGCGGAAATGCAAGGCCCGGATGCGCTGGTGACGCTGGAAGCCCACACCCAGCATGCAGACGACGGAGAAACGGTCGTGTTTTCCGTAGAGGGAATCGGTGAAGTGCGCGGCGCGGTTCAAGGGAATCAGGCGCGGGCACAGATGCTGATTTCCAATGCGCATCTGTGGGAAGGTAAGCGCGACCCCTACCTGTATCGCGCAACCGCAACGCTTTCCAGCGGCGATCGGGTTAGCGCCTCCTTTGGCTGCCGTTCCTTTGCCTTTGACCCGCAGCAGGGCTTTTTACTCAATGGCCGCCGTTATCCCCTGTGCGGCGCAGCCCGGCATCATGACAGACAGGGCGTTGGCAGCGCCATCACGGAAGCAATGATGGAAGAGGATATGAACATCATGCTGGAAATGGGGGCCAATACCATTCGCCTGGCCCATTATCAGCACGCGCAGGCTTTCTATGATCTGTGCGACCAGAAAGGCATGATCGTGTGGGTGGAGATTCCGTACATCACTGAACATATGGCCAACGGTCGCGAGAACACGCTGTCCCAGATGCGGGAATTGATTACCCAGTGCTGCAATCATCCATCCATTGTCTGCTGGGGGCTGTCCAATGAAATCACCGCGGCTGGCGGTGTGAACGATGATTTAATGGAAAATCACCGGCTGCTGAACGATCTTTGCCATCGGCTTGATCCGACCAGGCCAACGACCATGGCTCACGCCTTTATGCTGGATCACCGTCATCCCCTGGTGCGCCTGACTGACATCCGCTCCTATAACCTGTATTATGGCTGGTATCTGGGGGATTTGGAGGATAACGACGCCTGGTTTGACGCCTATCACGCCGAGCATCCGAATGAGGTGATCGGTCTGTCGGAATACGGCGCGGACGCCAATCCCGCTTATCAGTCGCCTAACCCGGAACGTGGTGATTGGACGGAGAGTTATCAGGCGGTGTATCACGAACACATGTTGAAAATGTGGCAGGAACGCCCCTATATCTGGGCCATGTACTGCTGGAATATGTTTGATTTCGGCGCTGACGGCCGGAACGAGGGTGGAAAGCCCGGACAGAATCAGAAAGGGCTTGTCACCTTTGACCGCAAAATCCGCAAGGACGCGTTCTACATCTACAAAGCCTATCTCTCCGACGAACCGTTTGTCCATCTCTGCGGCAGGCGATACGTCAACCGCGCGGAGGCCGAAACGGAAATCAAGGTGTACACCAATCAGCCCAAGGTGACCTTGCTTGTGGACGGACAGCCGATAGGTGAACAGGAGGTTGACAAGATTGCCCGCTTCCATATTCCGCTGACCGGGGAGCATGAGATTCAAGCCATAGCCGGAAGCTGCACAGATTCCATCCGCATTTGCAAGGCGGATGCGCCTGACCCGGCTTATCGCATGGAGGGTAGCGAGGTGGTCAACTGGTTTGATCAGCCCGAGGAGCTCATGCGGGAAGGCTATTATTCGATTATGGACACCATGGCTGACTTGAAGCGAAACCCGGCTGCCGCCAAGCTGCTGACCGCCATCATGGCCAAAGCGCGCAGCTCCTACGGCGACGTGGCAAGGAATGTTCAAATTCCTGAGGCCGCTCAACGCAAGATGGATCAAATGCCGCTGCAAAAGCTGCTCAAGCAGACCGGAAAGGCTATCACGCCGGACGTGGTCAAGGAACTGAACCATGCCTTGAATCAGATTCCCAAGGAGGTATAATCATGCGTCAGGAAAGCATCTTCCCCGGTCAGCCCTGGCTGGACACCAACGGAAACGCCATCCAGGCCCACGGCGGCGCTGTCTACTATGAAGACGGCGTCTACTACTGGTACGGCGAAAACAAGGAGCATACCGACGGTGCCAGCGATGTATGGACCTGGGGAATCAAAGTTTATTCGTCCCGCGATTTGTGCAACTGGCAGGATGAGGGGTACCTTGTTGAGCCCGATGTGGATGATCCCGCATCGCCGCTGCATCCGTCCAAGCGGGTAGATCGTCCCCACATCCTGCGCTGTCCGCAAACGGGACGCTATGTGCTGTGGCTGAAGCTGTCCGGGAAAGACGCCTGCTTTGTCATACTGTCATCGGAGCGTTTGCTGGGCCCTTATCAGATGGAAAATCCCTGTCTGCGGCCGGAGGGCAGCGAGGCGGGTGATTTCGATATGGTGCAGGATTCTGCATCCGAGAAGGCATATCTCTATGTCAGCATCAATCACAGCGATGTGGTGGGCTATGCGCTGACAGCGGATTATCTGAACGTCCGGGAAGAGGTCAGCCGCCAATATGGCGGGCTGCATTCACCCTTTACCCGCGAAGGAATCGCCGTGTTTGAGCATGCGGGCAAAAAGTACATGCTCACCAGCGGCATGAGCGGCTACATTCCCAACAGAAGCGACAGCGCCGTATCAGGTTCCTGGGAAGAGCCCTTTGTTTCCCTGGGGAATCCGCATGTGAACGACGATAGCCGCGCTTCCTTCAACAGCCAGATTAGCAAGGTGTTCCGCGTGGAGGGTACAGACCAGCTCATCGCCATGGCGGATCGCTGGGTACCGGATTACCCGGTGGATGCCCACAGAGCCGACCTGTTCGAGCGGGCGATTGCTGCCCATTTTGAACCCGAAAAGTATCATGTGCTGCCAGAAGAGAAGCGGGAACTGATGAACAGTCCCATGCTGCAATCCGCCAACACGTCCAGGGCGCTGTATGTATGGCTGCCCATCCGCTGGGAGCGAGACATGCCCCAAATTGACTGGCTGGATTGCTGGCGGCCTCAGCTTCCGTAAACCATCAAGGAGGGAATTCCATGGAAAAGTGCGTTCATTTGGATCATATTGCCCTGGGCGTATGCTATTACCCGGAGCAATGGCCCCGAACAATGTGGCAGAGCGATCTACGCCGCATGAAGGCCCACGGCATCGAAACCGTGCGGGTGTTTGAGTTCGCCTGGAGCGTGATTGAGCCTAAGGACGATACGTGGGATTTCTCGCTGTTTGACGAGTTCCTTTCGCTGGCTGCAGAGGAAAAGATGCAGGTCATTATGGGAACTCCCTCCGCCACGCCGCCTGCCTGGCTGACCCATGCCCATCCCGAAGTGCTGAACTCCCGGCAGGACGGCACCCTGTACCGCCACGGTCATCGCCGGCACTACAACTACAATTCCCCAGTATATCATGCTTATGTGCGCCGGGTTGTTACCAAGCTGGCGGAGCGTTACGGCGATCATCCTGCCATCATTGGCTGGCAGATCGACAATGAGCTGAACTGTGAAACCAACGTATTCTATTCCGAGGCTGACCACAAGGCCTTTCGGGCATGGCTGAAAAAGCGCTTTGGCACTGTGGAGGCGCTGAACGATGCCATCGGCGGCCGGTTCTGGAGCGAGAGCTTTTCCGATTGGGAGGAGGTTTTCCTGGAACGCCCGGTGATTGCGCTGGGCAATCCTCACCTGTCCCTGCTGGAGAAGGAGTTCATCTCCGACAGCGCCATTGCCTTTGCCCAAATGCAGGTGGATATTCTGCGGCAATATATTGGGAACCGCTTCATCACCACCAACGGCATGTTTGGTCATCTGCGAAACGACGAGCTGACCAACCGCGTCCTGGACTTCTACAGCTACGATAACTACCCCAACTTTGCCTATGGTCAAAGCGGCATCAACGGCGGCGACGGCGGAGATATGAAGGATCGCGCCAGTTCCTACGCGCTAAGCACCGTGCGGGGCTTCTCCCCTAATTTCGCCATTATGGAGCAGCAGAGTGGCGCTCACGGCTGGGATCATGTGATGCTCAGCCCCATGCCGCTGCCTGGACAGATGCGGCTGTGGACAATGCAGGCCATTGCCCACGGCGCGGATTATGTCAGCTACTTCCGCTGGCGGACGGCCAGCTATGGAACGGAAATGTACTGGCATGGCATTCTGGATTATGATAGCCGGGACAATCGCCGTCTTAAGGAGCTTGGCGAAATTCACCAGGACACGAAGCGATTGAACGGCCTGGCAGGCAGCCGCTATCAGGCCCGGGTGCTTCTGCTGACGGACTGGCTGAACGAGTGGGACGGGGAACGCGATAAGTGGTACGGCCCCATGAGTTATCAATCCAGCCGGGCCATCTTTGCCGCCGCGCAGCATACGCATACGCCTCTGGACATCAAGCCCTGGAGCGAGCAGATGACGGCGGACGATCTCGCCGATTATCAGCTGATATTCCTGCCCCATGTAGCTATCCTGCCAGAGAAAATGGCGGAAGTTCTGACAGCGTACTGCCATGCTGGTGGCAAGCTGGTTATGGGCGCGCGAACGGGGTACAAAGATCAATATGGCCGATGCGTGACCATGCCCATGCCGGGTTATGCCGCTGTGCTATGCGGTGTGACAGTGGAAGAATATTCCCTGCCCCGTCCGGAGGAGCAAGCCGCGCTGCTATGGGACGGAGCGTCCTTTGCTGCCACTGGATTCCAGGAAACGCTGAAGGCCAACGGCAGCCAGGTCTTGGCCAGGTATGACAGCGGCTGGCTCAAAGGGGAGGCCGCACTGTGCGAAAAAGCCTATCCGCAGGGCGGTTGTGCATGGTACGCGGGCACAGGCTTTACCGAAGCGCTGGCTGGAGCTTTCTTGGAAAGGGCAGGGGTTGCGCATCCTTATGCAGAGATGATTGACTGCCCGGAGTGTGTGGAACTGGCTGTCCGCTCCACAAAGGATACCGAGTGGTTCTTCCTGCTCAACTACACCCAGCAGGCCCAGCAGGTTCATGTATCACCCCTGTTAACAGAAGTGATTTGGAACGGGGAAAATCTGCCGCCGTTGGGCGTTTCCGTTTGGGTGAGAAAGAAATAAGCAGATGCATCTCTTATGAAGAGGAATCAATCAACCTTCCTTCATATCGGAATTATACACTTCTGTCGTGGTTGAATCCAGCTTTTCGCACCCGCTCTGTCCACTGTTCAGAGATTTTGCTCTCTGCCTGTCCACAATATGGAATTCTATGCACCCTCACTGTCCGCATGTCGGGATTTTGCACCCACTCATCTGTCCATTTTCATGGGTACATTTTAGGAAACGAAAGCTCAGTGCTGCACCCACCGAGCTTTTGTTGCACCCAACCGCACCCGTTTTGCCACCAAATGCACCCAATGCAAAACGAAAGGGCTATTGCAAAACGATAGCCGGAGATTGTATCATTTCTTGAGTCATTCCACAGAAACCCCTTGATTTTCAAGGGGTTTTCTTCTTATCCACCCATAACTCACCCATACCGTACCCATTTATGCATTTCCTCCTCCGTTTCCCGATATTCCCTGAATGAAGGCCTGCATCCTGTTTGCGCTTTCCTGACGCATCGTTTCTGTGACATGGCCGTAACGATCCAGGGTAAAAGCTGCGGAATAATGTCCCATGTTTTCCTGAATCGTCTTGATATCATCACCCGCACGGATGGAATTAACCGCAAGGTGTGACGGCAATCATGCAGACGATGATGATTAAGCCCAGCATCCTCCAATGCCTTCTGGAATGCCTTCCAGATAGTAGGCTGAGAGAGATGACTTCCATCTGCATGCGTAAAGACGAGGTTAGGGAACTTTCCCTCGTTCCACAAGTCTCCGGCTATACGCTTCTGCTCTTCCTGATATTCCTTATGAGCTTTCAAAGTTGCCAGCACAAAAGGAGCCGGATTAATACTACGAGTCTTTCCGTTTTTCAAAGTGCCGAAGGCAAACGGATGCCCTTCCCCACGGGACTGAGTCAACTGCTTTACGATGTGAATCACGCCGTGATCGAAGTCAACATTATCCCATGTCAATCCAAGAAGTTCACCGGCACGCATGCCAGTAAATAAAGCCGTAACAATGAGCGCTTCGTTCT
>JAQXLU010000122.1 GCA_029012285.1 Clostridiales bacterium
GACCATATCGCACATTTCGACCAGCTCCAGGGCGGATTCCGTACAGGTCAGCCCCGGGAATTCGTCAGAGAGCTCCTCCAGCTTCCGGCGAGTGCGCCTGCAAACGGCAATTTCCTCCTCCGGCAGATACCCCGCGTTCAGCACGCCGCGCAGAATCGCGCCACCCATGCTGCCAACCCCTAAAAAGCCCAGTCTCAACATGCTTCTTCCCATCCTTTGTGTGGAATTCTTCCCTATTATAGCACGAAAAAGCCCGCCTGCAAAGGGGTCAGGCCCATGCAGGCGGAGGTTTCTTGCGCGAAATCACAGAATATACTTTTTCATGTCCACCGGCATGTTTTCGCCCGAGAGATGGGCGCGCACATAATCGCCGTTGATGGTCAATTCGACGGGGGGCATGTCCTCGTCCCCGGCGTTGAAGGAGATGTCCTCCAGCAGCTGCTCAAACACTGCATGCAACCGGCGTGCGCCGATGTCCTCGGCTGTCTCGTTGGCAGTAAAGGCCGCCTCCGCAATAGCCTCAATGGCGCTGTCCTCGAAGGTTAAGTTCACCTTGTCAACAGCCAGGAGCGCCTTGTATTGGAGCGTCAGCGCGTTGTCGGGCTGGGTCAGAATCCGTTGGAAATCCTGGCGGGTCAGGGATTTGAGCTGCACATGCACCGGGAAGCGGCCCTGCAATTCGGGAATCAGGTCGCTGACCTTTGCCACGTGGAAAGCGCCCGCCGCGATGAAGAGCATGTAGTCCGTCTTGACCGGGCCGTACTTGGTGTTGACCGTGCTTCCCTCGACGATGGGCAGAATGTCGCGCTGCACGCCTTCCCGGCTCACGTCGGGGCCGCTGCCCCCGCGATGACCGGCAATCTTGTCGATCTCATCGATGAACACGATGCCGTGCTGCTCCGCGCGCTGGATGGCTTCCTCATGGACGCTGTCCATGTCGATGAGCTTGTCGCACTCCTCGTCCTCCAGGATGCGCCGGGCTTCCTTGACCTTCATGCGGCGCAGGCGGGTTTTCTTGGGCATCATGTTGCCCATCATGTCCCCCAGGCTGATGGCGCTGCCGCCCACCTCCAGGGTCGGTGCGGCTTCTTCCACCTCGATTTCCAGCTCGTGTTCCTCCAGTTCGCCGCGCAACAGCTGCTGGCGGACGTCCTCGCGCTTGCTGGCGATCTCCGGTGTATCGGCGCATTCCTCCTGAACGGCGGGCTTGCGGCCCAGCAGATAATCCAGGTTCAGACCGCTGCCGGAGGGCTTCTTGGGTGGGTGAACCAGCAGCGTCACCAGGCGATCCTCGGCAACCACCTTGGCACGGGGCTCCACGCGGCGGACATGCTCGTCCTTGACCATGCGGATGGCGTTTTCCACCAGGTCGCGCACAATGCTTTCCACATCGCGTCCCACATAGCCCACCTCGGTGAACTTGGTGGCCTCAACCTTCACGAAGGGTGCTGCGACCAGCTTGGCCAGGCGGCGGGCGATCTCCGTCTTGCCCACGCCGGTGGGGCCGATCATCAATATGTTCTTGGGGCTGATCTCCTCGCGCATCTTATCGTCCACCATGGCGCGGCGGTAGCGGTTGCGCAGGGCGATGGCCACGGACTTCTTGGCTTCCTCCTGACCGATGATGTAACGGTCAAGCTCCCGGACGATTTGACGGGGCGTTAATTCTGCCATTGTCACAGGCCTCCTTACACGTCTTCCACGATCACGTTGTCGTTGGTGTACACGCAGATGGACGCGGCGATGTGCAGCGCCTTCTCCGCGATCTCATGCGCGGACAAATCGGTGTTTTCAACCAGTGCGCGGGCCGCAGAGAGCGCGTAGTTGCCCCCGGAGCCGATGGCCACCACGCCGCTGTCAGGCTCCATGACCTCGCCCGTGCCGCTAAGAACCAGCAGCTGATCCTTGTCCGCAACGATCATCATGCAGTTCATCTGCCGCATCCCCTGCTCGCTGCGCCAAAGCTGGGCCAGGGCCACCGCAGCACGCTCCAAGTTGCCATTGCACTGGGTCAGTTTTTCTTCAAAGCGGTCAAAGAGGGTGAAGGCGTCCACCACCGTACCAGCGAAGCCTGCCACCACCTTGCCGCCATACAGACGACGCACCTTGCGGGCGTTGGACTTGAAAATCACGTTTTCGCCCATGGTCACCTGACCATCCCCGGCGATGGCGATCTTCCCATCCTTGCAGACGGCGCAGAT
>JAQXLU010000123.1 GCA_029012285.1 Clostridiales bacterium
GTGAAACCATCCTGCGCGACCCCCATGGGCACATCGCCCGCGGCTATGAAGACCTGCCGGATATGCTGTGCAGCCTGGGAGCTGACATCATCCGGGAGGAACCAGCGTCCGACATGGTTTGACACGGTGCCGGAAACGTGCTATGCTATATTGAACGAAAGAAAGAAGGGATCACATTGGCACGTAAGGACGTGGATATGACCCAGGGAAGCATCCTCAGACACTACCTCAAATTCGCCGCGCCGCTGGCACTGGGGCTGCTGTTCCAGCAGCTCTACAACACGGTGGATACCATCATCGTTGGTCGCTTTGTGGGGGAGGAATCTCTGGCAGCGGTGGGTTCCACGGGCAGCATTATCAACATGCTGATCGGCATCTTCAACGACCTTTCGATGGGCACGGGCGTGGTGCTTTCCCAGGCGTATGGCGCGCATGACGAAGGGCGCATCCACCGGGTGGTGCAGACCACCATCGCAGCGACGCTGCTGATGTGCGTGTTGGCCACCGCCCTTGGCCTTTTTATCACCGTGCCCGCGCTGCACATGATGAATACCGACCCCGATGTGTTCCCTGAAGCCCGGACGTATCTACTGACCTACTTTGCCGGCATCAGTGGCTTGCTGGTGTATAACATGGGCAGCGCCATCATGCGTGCGGTGGGGGATTCAAAGCGCCCGCTGTATTTCCTGCTCTTCTCCGCTGGGCTCAATACCATGCTGGACCTGGTGTTCGTGGTGTGCTTCCACATGGGTGTGTTCGGGGTGGCGATGGCGACCATCATCGCCCAGTGCGTTTCAGCCTTGCTCGTTTTGTTTGTGCTCACCCGGGAGAAACAGGCCTATGGCATCCGTTGGCGGGCTTTGCAGATTGACCGGGAGGAACTGATGCGCATCTTCAAGGTGGGGCTTCCCTCGAGTGTGCAGCAGGGGTTGACCGCCTTCTCCAATGTGTTCGTCATGGGCTATGTGAACGACTTTGGCAAGTATGCCACCGCAGGCTGGGCGGCGTACAGCAAGCTGGATCAGTTCCTGATGGTGCCCGTGATGGCCATCGCCCAGGCTTCTACCACCTTCGTTGGGCAGAACTGGGGCGCACGCCAGCCCCGACGCGCCAGACGGGGTGTGACCATCGGGCTGGTGACGTCGCTATTGTGCATGGTTGCGTGTAGCGCGGGGATGCTTCTGTTCGCGCGGCCGCTGCTGATGCTCATCAACACCGAGGAATCTGTGCTGTACTACGGCACCTACTTCATCCGCGTCATTACGCCCTTCTATATCCTCATCTGCTTCAACCAGCTCTTTGGCGGGGCGCTGCGCGGCATCGGTTGCGCCACCACGCCGACGGCGATCATGCTGGGCAGCTTCGTTGTGTTCCGGCAGATCTATCTGTTCGTGACCAAGTTGATCCTGGGGCAGAACCTGCTTGCCGTATCCCTGGCCTTCCCGGCGGGGTGGATGATGTGCTCCCTCCTGCTGACGATCTTCTACCGCCGCAGCCGCCTGTTCAATATGCAGATGGAGGACGGCGCCATGGCCCAGGCGTGAGTGGGGTTGTGGATGATGGCTTCGATGGGCTTTACGGATGGCGGATTTCATGATATAATGCCAAATGGTTGACATTAACGATCCGCAAGGACTTGATGATGAGGTTTGAAAAATGGCGCAGGTAAGCGATCTGGGGATTGATCTTGGCACGTCCAACGTGCTGATTTATCAGAAGGGGAAAGGCATCGTGCTCCGCCAGCCCGCCGTGGTGGCGATTGAGCGCACGAGCAAGAAGGTGCTGGCGGTTGGCACGGAGGCCTATCGGATGATCGGCCGCACCCCCGGCAATGTGCTGGCGCTCCGCCCGCTGCGCCAGGGCGTGGTCAGCGACTTTGAATTGACCAACACCATGCTCCGCCACTATATGAGCATGATCATCGGCAAGCGCATCTTTGGCCGCCCCGATGTGGTACTCAGCGTTCCCTCCGGCGTGAATGAGGCGGAAAAGAGCAGCCTCATCAGCATCCTGTTTGACGCGGGCGCCAAGCGCACCCAGCTGCTGGATCGTCCCATCGCCGCCGCCATGGGCGTGGGCATGGAATTCCAGAAGCCCTATGGCTGCATGGTGATCGACATGGGCGCGGGCGTGACGGATATTGCCGTGCTGGCCTCCGGTCAGGTGATTGAGGCTGCCAGCGTGTGCTACGGCGGCGACTATTTCGATGACGCCATCATCCGCTATCTGCGCAAGAAGCATAATCTGCTCATCGGGGAGCGCTCCGCAGAGGAGGTCAAGATCACCCTGGGGACGGCGGTGGCGCCTGCATCTCCCCTGACCAGCGAGGTCACGGGCCGCGACCTGCTTTCTGGCTTGCCCCGCACGCTGACGGTGTCCTCCGAGGAAATCCACGAGGCTATCAAGGATGCCGTGTCCGACCTGATCGAATCCATCCAGGGCGTGCTGGAGCGCACCCCGCCCCAGCTGACCAGCGACATCTTCCAGGACGGCATCGTGCTCACCGGTGGCGCTGCCTCCCTGGCGGGCCTGTCCGAGGCCATCTACCGGGAGCTGCGCATCCCCTGCGGCGTGGCCGACGATCCGCAGACCTGCGTCGTCATGGGCTGTGGCCGCGCGCTGGATAATCCCCGGGAATACAAGAACGTTCTCAGCGACAGCCGTCACGGTAGAATGCGCTGATGTGAAAACGAAGGGCGTACCTCCCAAGCAGCGGAGGTACGCCCTTTGTTTGCTCATTTGCCTACGGCCATCCCATCGGGAAAGTCCATGTAGCCGTTTTCGATGAAGAAGTCCGTGACGGTGGTCATGTCCTTGACCGTGCGCTTGTGCACCAGCTTTTTGCGCATCCGGGTGATTTCATCCGGGTCAGTCAGGATGTAGGGGCGGAAGTCGCCGCTGCCCTGGGTGCGGCAGGGCACCACGGAAAACCGGCTTAGGGTCGCCTCGCCATCCACTATGCGGTAGGTCAGCTGGAAGATGCCCGTATCCGGATCCACATAGTCCATGGTGCCGAAGGTGAAGTTGCCCACCGAATAGAAGATGGGCTTCCCCTTGTAGAACTGCACAGATTGGAGCACATGGGGGTGCTGCCCGAAAACCACGTCCGCACCCGCGTCGATGCAGTACTTGGCAAAGATGGATGCACCGGATTCAGGCTGGGGCTGCTCCTCGCGCCCCCAGTGGAGGGAGAGCACCACGAGCTGCGCGCCCTGCTCCCGGAGGGTAGCGATGCGCTTGCTGATGCGCTTCTTATCCGTTTCCTGCGGGTAGGAGAAGCCTACAAAGCCAATCTTGACCCCCTTGATCTCCACGATGGGGTATATGTCCGTGCCGTCCTCCAGATGCGGGTAGATGGTGCCGAAATGGGGGACGCCCGCCTGGTCCAGGTAGCCCATCATCTCGTGATAGGCCGCAGCGCCAAAGTCCCAGGCGTGGTTGTTGGCGGTGTTCACCACATCAATGCTGCCTGCGTGGAGGACGTTGACAAAATCCGGGTCGCCAATCAGGTTGATGGTCTTTTGCTGAGCTGGCTTCTTCCGGGTGGAAAAAACGACCTCCAGGTTGGCGATGGTCAGATCATCCGCCTCCAGCACCTCCTTCACCAGGGAGAAGGGCCAGTCATACCCCTTCTCCTTCAGGGTGCTGTGGTAGCTGGTCTTGTAGTCCCGATACTGGATGGAATCGCCGATGGAGCAATCACCGATAAAGGACAGCGTGATGGTTTCCTGGGGAACGGTTGCCTCCTCAGCCTGAGCGGGCAGGGCAAGCAGGAGACAAAGCAGCAAGCAGATCAGCAAAGGGATCCCTCCAATGATTGGTATGCTGGCATTATACCATGTTCCGGACGGAATGACAACCGCTGATTCCGCAGCAATTTGCCCCGGAGCTTCTATTCGCGAAACGGCTTGCATAGGTCTTGGCATGGAGGTGGGACAAATGACGGAGCTTGAGCTCTTTGCAAGGCTGATCCAGTGCGAAGCGGGCGGCGAGGGGGACAACGGCATGCGGGCCGTCGCGTCGGTGGTGATGAACCGTGTGCGAACCCGGGTGGGGGAATATGGGCGCTATAATACCATCCGGGATGTGATCTTCCAGCCCGGACAGTTCAACTGTGCCCGCACGGTGCTGGGTGGTCAGCAGAATCTGCAGAACATCTACAACATGAATCCCCAGCAGATTCATTATGACATCGCCAACTGGGCGATCGCCGGCAACCGGCTGGGCAATCTGTGGGAGGCGTTGTGGTTCTATAACCCCTATTCACCGACCTGCCGCAACAACTTCCCATCCAGCGTCGGGTATTTCCAAATCCGCATCGGCAATCACTGTTTCTACAACCCTGCGCCCTCCTATGCCAACACCTGACGCATCACCGCTCGCCCAGATAGCGCGCCAGCTTCTCCCCGAGATATCCGATCCGCCCGTAACCGATCAGGCGGCACAGCGCGTCCGAGAACCGCCCGAACTTTCGGTACAGCAGGTTGAACATCAGATAGGCCGCGCGCTGGTCGGGCTTTTGCGGCATACGGCGCAGGATGCCCCGGAAGGAGTAAACCTGCTTGTAGATCCACAGGTACCCGTCCCGAAGCTGCTTTGCGGTCATCTGCCGGGGCGCGAACACCACGTTCGCGGTGTTATAAAGGGACAGATCATCGCTGGTGATGCGCCCCTCGTCCTTCAGCTGCTCGTACAGCCTGGTACCCGGGTAGGGGGTCATGATGTGGGAGGTTACCGTTTCAATGCGGTTGCGGTAAATCCAATCCAGCGTGCGGCGGAAGGTGTCCGGCGTATCCCCGTCCAGCCCGAACACAAAGGATGCGTTGACCATCATCCCCCGATCGTGAATGTTACGCACGGCCTGCTCGTACTTTGCCATGCAGTTCTGCCCCTTGTGTACGGCGCTGATGGAGGCTTCGTTGACCGACTCAAACCCGATGAACAAGCCCTCGCAGCCGCTGCGCTTCATCAGGTCCAGCAGATCGCAGTCCAGGGCTGCGTTCAGGGAGACGGCGGCGTTCCAGCGGATGCGCAGAGGCGTGATGGCATGGAGCAGCTGGCGCGTCCAGGCGGGGTCACCGGCAAAGTTGTCGTCGATGAACATGATGTGCCTGCGCCCGACGGTGTGGATGTCCCGCAGCACGTCCTCGATGGGACGCTTCAGATAGGCGTGGTTTCCGCAGGAGTTGTAGCAGAAATCACACCGGAAGGGGCAGCCCCGGCTGGTGTGGACGATGTTGCAGTACAGATAATCCTGGGGGCTGATGAGGTCGTAGGCGGGGGACACGATGTCCGCGCCAGTCAGGGGACGTTCGCAGCGATAGACCGCGTGCAGCTTGCCCTGCGCCGCGTCCTCGACGATGCGGGGCCATGTGCCCTCAGCCGGGCCAATGCACAGCGCGTCGAAGGCATCCGCCGGGATGGTATCCGGCGCGGTGGTGATATGGATGCCGCCAGCCACCACCGGAATGCCCCGTTTACGGAATTCCCTGGCGATCTCCATTGCCCGCGGCAGGGTATCCACCGTCACGGAGATGCCCACCAGATCCGGCCCGTCGAAGAATTCCACGGGGCGGATGTTTTCGTTTTCCAAGCGTACACGGTGCTTGTCCCGGAGGATGTTCATCACCGTCAGCAGGCCCAAAGGCGGGGACATGCGGGTTTTCAGGTCGGTATCCATGGGCCGCTTGATCATACGTGGCTGTATCAGCTTGATGTACATAGATTTCCCTCCATGCTGCGATTCGCATAAATATTATCGAAACACGATGTTGTTAGCATAGCACAGGAGTTATCGAATGTCAATATATAATCAACGAAAATCAATTTTCTTGCGAAGGCGCGTGAAATATGCTACAATACAGCCGATACAGAAGGGGGCATCCCAATGGCAAGCGCGATTTCACTGAGCGATGTGACGATCTTCTATTCCGAAAAGCAACTGTTCAACCATGCCAGCCTGACCATCTCCGAGGGGGACCGCATCGGCGTGGTGGGCAAGAACGGCAGCGGCAAGTCGACCTTCCTGCGGCTGTTGGCGGGCATCGAGCAGCCGGATGATGGCAAAATCACCGTGCAGCGCAACCTGTCCGTGGCTTATCTGCCGCAAACGCCCCACCTGCGTGAGGACGCGACTATCACCGAGGCTGCGCTGCAATACCTCCCCGCCAGACCCGGCGAGGACACCGCCTCCGCAGCCTACGAGGCGCAGACGCTGCTCACCCAACTTGGCTTTGTTGATTTGCAGCAGCCCGTCAGAGAGCTCTCCGGCGGACAGCGGATGCGCGTGGCGCTGGCGGGCGTGCTCTGCCGGGACAGTGATGTGCTGCTCCTGGACGAGCCCACCAACCATATCGACCTGGACATGGCCCAGTGGCTGGAGGATCGACTGCTCAAGTGGCGCAAGACGCTGATCGTCGTCACCCATGACCGCTACCTCCTGGAGCGGGCATTCAGCCGCATCTTCGACGTGGGCGGCGGCACCATCGACGTGTACAACTGCGCCTACTCCGGCTACCTGGAGGAGCGTGCCCAGCGCGAGGAAATGCAAAGCGCCACGCTGCGCAAGAACAAATCCCTCTACCGCAAGGAGCTGGCCTGGATTCGCCGTGGCGCGCCTGCCCGCTCCACTAAGGCAAAGGGCCGCATCCAGCGCTTCGACGCGGTGGCGGAGGCCATCCGGGAGGCCCCGCCCGAGGCCGAGCTGACGATGAAATCTGTTTCCAGCCGCCTGGGAAAGAAGATCATCAGCTGGGAGCACATCAGTGTAGCCATCGGCGGGCAGACGCTCATCCGCGACTTCAGCTACACGCTTTTGCGGGATGACCGGCTTGGTATCATCGGTGGCAATGGCGCGGGCAAAACCACGCTTCTTCGCACGCTTTGCGGGGAACTGCCGACGGCGTGCGGCGTCATTGAACGGGGCGAAACGGTCAAGGTCGGCTACTTTGCCCAGCATTGCCCGCCCCTTGACCCGGATACCCGCATCATCGACGCGGTGAAGGATGTCGCCGCGAAGGTTTACACACCCGAGGGCGACATGACCGCCTCCCAAATGGCGGAAACCTTCCTCTTTCCAAGCCAGATGCAGTATCAGCGGGTATCCTCGCTGTCCGGCGGCGAAATGCGGCGGCTCTACCTGCTGCGCATCCTGATGGCCGCGCCCAATGTCCTCATCCTGGACGAGCCCACCAACGACCTGGACCTGGATACCCTGAATGTGCTGGAGGACTACCTGGATTCCTTCCAAGGCGCGATCATTGCCGTCAGCCACGACCGCTATTTCCTTGACCGCATCACAACCCACCTGTTCGCCGTTGAGGACGGGGTCATGGTGCCCTACATCGGCGGCTATCAAAGCTATCTTGACGCACAGGAGGAAAAGCGCGAGGCGGCATTGCCTGCCCCTGAGATGGAAAAACCGGCGGAACAGACCCGGCAGCATAGCGCCACACTGAAATTCACCTTCCGGGAGCAGCGGGATTTCGAGACCATCGAGGACACCGTGGCACAGCTGGAAGAGAAGGTTGAGGCCCTGTCCGCGCAGATCGAAGCCAATGCGGCGGATTACGTCCGCGTGGCCGCGCTGATGGCGGAGCAGGAGGAAACCCAGCGCCATCTGGATGAGGCCACGGAGCGCTGGCTCTACCTGCAGGAAAAATGGGAGCAGATACAGACGCAGAAAAACGGATAAAACAGAGTGGCGCTTCGGCGCTGCTCCTTTTGATTGTCGTAAAAACGTCATTTGCTGCATATATTTATCCGAAAGGATGGTGATACCATGCAGCATGAGTTTTTTCCGCGCGAGGTGACCTCGAACGTTCCGCGCATCACGCTGACAGGTCATGAGCGCTTGCATGTGGAGCAGCACAGGGGGCTGATCGATTACGCCCCCGACAACATCGTCTTGCGAACCTCCTGCGGGTTGATGCGCATCGCCGGGGCGGGCATGAACTTCGGCATGTACACAGCGGCGGAGGCGCTGATTACCGGGCGCATCGACAGCGTGAGCTTCCAGGTGCAGGAGGCGCGTGCATGAGGCGGGCGGCGCGCCCGTGGCGAATCACCGTGACTGTGGAGGGGTTGAACATCGAGCGGTTCGTGCGCCAGGCTGGGGAGGGCGGCATCCGCCTGACGCGCATGCGCAGGGCGGGAGCGCGCAAGCTCACCGCACAGCTTCCCGAGGAGCAGCTGCCGGCCATGCAGGATATCGCTCTGCGCGGTGGATGGAAGCTGACCCTCACGGGGCGCAACGGCCTGGGACGCGCTGCGGAATGGGTCAGGGCGCGGTGGCTGCTGAGCCTGGCCGTCCTTGCCGCAGGGGTGGCGCTGGTAGCCGCATCCCAGGTGGTGTGGGCGGTGAAGGTGGAAAACGCGGGCGCCTACGAGGTGGACATCCGCGCGGCGCTGGAGGAAATGTCCGTCACCGCGCCAATGCTGCGCCGTAGGCTTGATCTGGGGGCGCTGCGGGACGCGCTGGAATGGCGTTATCCCCGCATTGCCTGGTTCGAGTGCGGCTGGCGCGGAACGACACTGGTCATCCGCCCGGAGGAGGGCGTGTTGCCTTTGCAGCCCCATTCGCAAAACGGCGCGTGCGACGTGGTGGCCCAGCGGGACGGCATCGTCAAGGCCGTCGTGACCAGAGCAGGCACGCCGGTGGTCAAGCCGGGGGATTTCGTCCGGGCAGGGGAGGTGCTCATCAAGGGGGAGGAGCGCACGTCGGAGGGCACGGTCAGGGCCGTGGCTGCCCGGGGTAGCGTCACCGCCCGGGTGTGGACGGGCGCGAGCGTGCAGATGCCCACGGTGGCCTATGAAACAGCCTACACCGGCAATGAGGAAGCTGTGTGGACGCTTCGCACTCCCTGGTTCGACCTGTGGAAGCTGGACGCGTGTTCCTATGCGCAGTATGATACGGCGGTTTCGGAAACCCTGCTGTGCAGCGCGTTTCTCCCGATCAGGCTCCGTGTGGAGAGGCGCATGGAGGCGCAGATCACCCCCAGGACGATGGACATGGCGTCCGTTAAGGCCCAGGCCTACGAGGCAGCCGTGCGCAAACTTCAACAAAAGGTTGGCCCGGAGGAATCACTGATTGACATTTGGGGAAATTGTAGTATGATAGATACTGAGAATATAGTATCTGTCGCCATCGGCGAAATGCTGGTGGAGATCGGCAGGCAAGCGCCCGCATCCGGCATGGCGGCTCCCGGAGGGGACCAAGCCGGGGCAGAGCCGCGATAATTCCGGTTGATCCGGCATGAAAGGAAGGCTTGTCGTTTGACAATGACCCAAGCATTGCTACTGTCCGTGGACTCCATGGACGCCTACATGACCCTGTTCGGCTTCAACGACCAGAACGTGGCGCTGATCGAGCAGGAATGTTCCGTGAATATCTCTCTGCGCGGGGCAGAGCTGCACATCTCCGGCGAAGCGCAGGACGTTGAATTGGCCCGCAGCGTGATCGAAAAGCTGATGGAGATGATTCGCCGGGGTGACCTGGTGGATCGCAGCCGCATCCGCTATGCCATCGCCCTGGCGCGGGAGGGGAAGGTCGATATGATCGACGAGATCCTCCGCTCTGTGGTGGCCATCACCCACAGGGGCAAGCAGATCCGCTGTAAGACGCTGGGCCAGCAGCAGTATGTGCAGGCCATCCGTGAGCATGATCTGACCTTCGCCGTGGGTCCTGCTGGCACGGGCAAGACCTACCTGGCGATGGCGCTGGCGGTGGTGGCGCTCAAGAACAAGGAGATCGAGCGCATCGTGCTGACCCGCCCCGCGGTGGAGGCGGGCGAAAAGCTGGGCTTCCTGCCCGGCGATATGACGCAGAAGGTGGACCCCTACCTGCGCCCGCTCTATGACGCACTCTATGATTTTATGGGCGTGGACAGCTATCAGAAGCTGCTGGAGCGCGGCGTGGTGGAGGTGGCTCCGCTGGCTTATATGCGCGGACGCACACTGTCGGATTCCTTCATCATCCTGGATGAGGCGCAGAACACCACCTCCGAGCAGATGAAGATGTTCCTGACCCGCCTGGGCTTCAACTCGAAGGTCGTCGTCACCGGCGATGTGACCCAGACCGATTTGCCCAGCGGCAAGCGTTCGGGCCTGGCGGAGGCGCTGGTGGTGCTGGAGGGTATTCCCGAGATCGGCATCGTCCGCCTGAGCAGCAAGGACGTGGTGCGCCACGAGCTGGTGCAGCGCATTGTCGACGCCTACGAGGCCTATACAACCGGGAAGCAGCAGGCCTCCCAGGCCTGATTGAACGGCCGCTGAAGGGCTCATGGCCATGCAGCGGCACAGAGGAGATGAAAGCATGAGCAAAAGGGCAGAGAATGGCAAAAAAGGGAGCGTCAAGCGGCTGTTGACCTGGTTTCATGGTGCCAGCGCCAAGTGTGCGGCGATGATTTTGTTGGGTAGCGTGCTGCTGTTCGGCCTGTTTGCCCTGGCCTGCGCTACGGATCGTTACAGCCTCCAGGCTGGTGATATCGCCCACCAGACCATTACAGCCACCAAGGATGTGGAGGATACCGTGACCACCGAGCAGCACCGCAAGGCTGCCGCCGCCGCCGTGGAGGCCTCCTATCACCTGAAGGAGGGCGCGTCGGAGGAGGTCATGATGTCCCTGGAGGACCTCTTTGCGGAGTTGTCCATGGTGCAGCAGTATGGGCAGAACCTGCGCAACGCCGAGGAAAACCCGCTGGTATCCGTCAACCGCAGCTATTCCGGGGAGGAGATCGCCTACGCCCAATCCCTGGTGAAGGGCATTTCCCTCACCCCTTATCAGACGCGGGTGCTGCTCAACACCCAGACGGAATCCTTCAATACGATGGTCAGCGAGGTCCGCACGGCGGTGGCCAACGCACTCAATACAACCATCCGAGAGGGACAGGTGACCACCTCCATCAGCAACATCAACGCCATCTGCAAGTACCGGGTGGACAGCGATTTGACCAACTCCATCGTGCCGGTGGTGCTCAACGCGGTGATCAAGCCCAACATGGTGGTGGATGAGGTCGCCACCGAGGCCGCCCGCCAGGCTGCCCGCGACGGCGTGGAGCCGGTGATCTACAAGCAAGGGCAGAACATCGTCCGAGAGGGGGAGCGCGTCAGCGCCTATCAGATTGCGATGCTTTCCTCCCTGGGACTGCTGGATAACACGCGCATCGACCTGACAGTCTATGGCGGCGCGGCACTGATCGTGCTGGTGACCGTCCTGCTGATGGTGCTGATGCTGCACATGCTCAATCCCGACGCCCTCAGCGACCCCCGCCAGATCATGGTGATCATGCTGGTGATGCTCATCAGCGTGGGCCTGGGCGTGATCAGCGTGAAGCTCATCAACGTCCACCTGATCCCTGTGGCGCTGGGCGCGATGCTCCTGACCGGATTGCTGGGCGCGCGTACCGGACTGACGGCGGGCATCGCCCTGTCCGTCATTCTCTCCAGCCTGTCCGCAGGCAGCAACGGCGCGTACTCTGAGGAGATGGTGCCCCTGCTGATGACGGGGATTATCGGCAGCGTCGTGGCGGTGAAGTTCCTGGCAGGCAAGCCCCAGCGTGTGCGCACCGTCATTTGCGGCGTGCTGGTGGCTGGCGTCAACCTGGTGCTGATGCTGGCCCAGGGCCTCATGACGGCGGCCAATTTGCAAAATACCATGTCCAATGCGGTGTGGTCGATGGCGGGCGGCGTGGTCAGTGGCCTGATCGCTGTGGGCTTCCAGCCCGTGTTTGAGGCGGCCTTCAATCTGGCGACCCCCTCCAAGCTGCTGGAATTGGCCAATCCCAATCAGCCGTTGCTGCGCCGGCTGCTGCTGGAGGCGCCCGGCACGTACCATCATGCCATCATCGTGGCCAACCTCTCCGAGGCAGCAGCGGAGCGCATCGGCGCAAATCCGCTTCTGGCCCGCACCGGCGCGTATTTCCATGACATTGGCAAGCTCAAGCGGCCCCTGTATTTCAAGGAGAATCAGCGTGGCGACAATCCCCATGACCGCACCGATCCCTATGTGTCCGCCGCCATCGTCACCGCCCATACCTCCGACGGCTTGGCTCTGGCGCAGAAATACCACCTGCCACCGGAGATTCAGCGCATCATCGTTGAGCATCATGGCGATACCCCGGTGATGTACTTCTACCACAAGGCCCTCCAGCAGGCGGATGGCAAGCCGGTGGACATCAAGGACTTCCGCTATGGCGGTACCAGGCCGTCCACCAAGGAGAGCGCCATCGTCATGCTGGCGGACACCATCGAGGCCGCCGTGCGCTCCATGCCCGACCCAACGCCCCAGGCGATCCAGCGATTCATTGAGCGCCTTGTCCGCGGCAAGATTGAGGACGGGCAGCTGAGCAACTCCCCGCTGTCCCTGCTGGACATCGACGGCATCTGCGAGGCTTTCTCCGCTGTGCTCAGCGGCGTGTTCCATGAGCGCATCGAGTATCCCACCGTGCAGATGTCCCCCGACGGAAAGGCGATCCCAGTGGCAAAGACCGCCGCGACAAAGCCCATCCCCCAGACCACCGCGCCCATGCCCGTGGCGCAGAACACAGACCCCACCCCCGTGGTGCAAAGCACCGCGCCGACCCCTGTGGTAGCGCCTGTACCCCAAATAACCGCGCCCACGACCGTTGTCAAGCCTGAAACCCAGCCCGTTGCGCCTGTCAGTCCGGCTGCGGAGGACGCATCCCAGGCACCCACAGATACCCCCGTGCCCGAGGATGAGACGGTGGATCAGCCCACGGTCGCGGAGGGTGCAGCGCCCGATGGGAAGGAGGAAGGCCAGGCATGATCCTCCAGTGGCAGATTGATACCGAGGTGAAGCCCGCCTGGCTGAGCCTGATGCAGACAGCGGCGGACTGCGCGCTCCTCACCGAGGGCGTCAAGCGGGAATGTGCCGTCAGCATCCGATTGTGCGATGATGAGGCGATCCATGCGATCAACCGTCAATACCGCGACGTGGACCGGGCGACGGACGTACTGTCCTTCCCGACGGTGAACTATCCCGCAGGCGTGACGGCTGGTCAGGCGGATCAGCTCCTACGCCGGGAGTACGATGATGAGCTGGGCGCCTGCATGCTGGGCGATTTGATCCTGTCCGTGCCCCATGTGCTGGCCCAGGCCGATGAATATGGCCATGCCCCGGAACGGGAATGTGCCTACCTGCTGGTGCACGGCCTGTGCCACCTGATGGGCTACGACCACATTGAAGCGGATGATAAAAGGAGAATGCGCGCAATGGAAGAAAAGATACTGACAGCCATCGGACAGACCCGAGAGGGGCGCGGCTTCGTCAGTGATGAAACCCTGCTTTCCCTTGCCCGGGAGGCCATGAAGCGCTCCTATTCCCCCTATTCAAAATACCCCGTGGGGGCGGCGCTGCTCTGCGCGGATGGCCGTATCTTCCAGGGCTGCAACATCGAAAACGCTGCCTTCGGATTAACCAACTGCGCCGAGCGCACGGCGATGTTCAAGGCCATCAGCGAGGGCGCGACGGAGTTCACTGCCATCGCCATTGCCGCAAAGGGGAGCGCTCCCTGGCCCTGCGGCGCGTGCCGCCAGGTGCTCAATGAGTTTGCTCCCGGCATCCGCGTGCTGATCACCTGGGATGGCGGTCAGGACGAAATGCGCCTTGACGATCTGCTGCCCCACGGCTTCGGACCGAAATCCCTGCAATAACCCAACATGTCCTTCACAGAAAAGGAGATCAACTGTACCATGGCTGATATGAAAAAGTTCCGTTCCGGCTTTGTGACCATCGTGGGCCGCCCGAATGTGGGCAAATCCACGCTGATGAACGCCCTGGTGGGCGAGAAGGTCGCCATCGTGTCCAACCGTCCCCAGACCACCCGCAACCGCATCATGGGCGTGATGACCCGCGACGATTGGCAGATGGTGTTCCTGGACACCCCTGGTATCCACACCCCCCGCACGAAGCTGGGCGACTACATGATGCAGTCCGTCCGCGAGGCGATGGACGGCATGGACGGCGTGCTGGTGCTGGTGGACGCGACCCAGGTCGGGGAGCAGGACCGCGCCATCGTCAAGCAGATGGCGACAAAGAAAGTCCCCAAGGTGCTGCTGCTGAACAAGATTGACCTGCTGCAGCCAGAAAAGCTGCTCGCACTGATCGCGTCCTTTGCCGACAGCGGTTACGACGCCATCATCCCCATCAGCGCCAAAACTGGCGACGGGCTTGACATCCTGACCAAAACCATCGCGGAGAAGCTGCCCGAAGGGCCCAAGTACTTCCCGGATGATATGATGACCGACCAGCCCGAGCGCCTCATTGTGGCGGAAATGATCCGCGAGAAGGCGCTGCTTCACCTGCGGGACGAGGTGCCCCACGGCATTGGCGTGGAGATCATGGGCATGAACAAGGAATCCGACGATTTCATGGAGATTCACGCCACCATCTACTGCGAGCGGGATGCGCACAAGGGCATCATCATTGGTAAGCGCGGCGCGATGCTCCAGCAGATCGGCAGCGAGGCCCGTCAGGACATCGAGAACCTGCTGGGCTTACATGTCAACCTCAAGCTGTGGGTCAAGGTGCGCCCCGACTGGCGCAATCGCATGGACGACCTGCGCAACCTCGGCTACGAGAGCAAATAGGAATTGGGATGCACGGCAAATGTGCATCCCGTTTTGTCTGATGCGCAGCTTTCAGCTTTCTGACAAGAACGGAGAAGATAGCAAAATCGGGCAAAGACGTTGACACGGCAGGATAAACCATGTATAATAATTTGTAGCATATTGTATTATGCCACCGCAGCTGAGCCTCTCATGCTGTCCGGAAAGGAGATTATCATGGGTAAATACTTTGGCACTGACGGCTTCCGCGGGGAAGCGAACATCGGGCTGACTGCCGACCATGCTTACAAGGTGGGGCGCTTCCTGGGCTGGTACTTTGGTGAAAAGAAGCGCCGCGCTGGCAGCGAGGAAGCCGCGCGCATCGTGATCGGCAAGGATACCCGCCGCTCCAGCTACATGTTTGAATACGCCCTGGTAGCCGGTTTGGTCGCCTCCGGCGCGGACGCATATATGCTCCATGTGACCACCACGCCCTCCGTCGCGTATGTGGCCCGCGTGGATGAATTCGACTGCGGCATCATGATTTCCGCCAGCCATAATCCCTATTTCGATAACGGTATCAAGCTCATCAACGGCCAGGGCGAAAAGATGGACGAGGAAACCATCGACCTGGTGGAGCAATACCTGGACGGCGCCGTTACCGTGTTTGGCGAAACCATGACCGAGGTGCCCTTTGCCAAGCGGGAGCACATTGGCCGCACGGTGGACTATGTGTCCGGCCGCAACCGCTATATCGGTTATCTGATCTCCCTGGGCCTGTACTCCTTCAAGGGCAAGCGGGTGGCGCTGGACTGTGCCAATGGCGCGTCCTGGAACATCGCCAAGTCCGTGTTCGACGCCCTGGGAGCGACCACCATGGTCATCAACGCTTCCCCCGATGGCTTCAACATCAACACCGACTGTGGCTCCACTCATATCGAGGGGCTGTGCAGGTATGTGGTGGAGCATCAATGTGACGTGGGCTTCGCCTATGACGGCGACACCGACCGCTGCCTGTGCGTGGACGAGACCGGCGCGGTGGTGGATGGAGACCATATCATGTACATCTATGGCAAGCACATGCATAAAAAGGGCCAGCTGCTCTCTGATACCGTGGTGACCACCGTGATGTCCAATTTCGGATTGTTCCGCGCGCTGGAGGAGGCGGGCATCCAATACGCCAAGACCGCCGTGGGCGATAAGTACGTGTATGAGTACATGGTCGAAAACAACTGCGCATTTGGCGGCGAGCAGTCCGGGCACATCATTTTCCGCAACTACGCCTCCACGGGCGACGGCATCCTGACCAGCCTGAAGATGATGGAGGTCATGTGCGCGGAGAAAAAGACCCTCCACCAGCTGGCCAGCGAGCTGACCATCTACCCGCAGGTGCTCATCAATGTGCGCGTGCATGACAAGGCGGCTGCCCGTCAGGACGCGGACGTGCAAGCATCTGTCCAGGCGGTGGCTGACAAGCTGGGCGAAACGGGCCGTGTGCTCGTGCGCGAGAGCGGTACAGAGCCGGTGATCCGCGTGATGGTCGAAGCAGAAAGCCACGATCTCTGCCAGGCGCTGTGCGACAGCATCGTCAACACCATCAAAGCTAAGGGCCACGCGGTGTAATTGCACACGTGGTGTAATTGCATATGAAAAGGGGCTGTCCCGTTTCGGAGACAGCCCCTTCCTTGTGTCTGATTTGATTTTTGTATGGCTTATTCGACCGTGACGGACTTGGCCAGGTTGCGGGGCTTATCCACGTCGCAGCCACGGCTGACGGCCATGTAGTAGGCCAGAATCTGCACGGGAATGATCGCCAGCAGGGGCGTCAGCTCGCTGCGGCAATCAGGGAATACCCACATCTCGTCAGCCTCGCGCTTGGCTCTTTCTGCCAGGCTGTCGGGACAGACGATCATCGTCTTTGCGCCGCGGGAGCGCACCTCGCGTACGTTGGAGAGCGTCTTGTCCGCCAGCTGCTCCTGGGTCAGGAGGGCGCAGACCAGGGTGCCCTCCTCAATCAGCGCGATGGTGCCATGCTTGAGCTCGCCTGCCGCATAGGCCTCGGACATGATGTAGCTGACCTCCTTGAGCTTCAGCGAAGCCTCCATCGCCAGGGCATTGTCGATGCCGCGGCCGATGTAGAACACATGCTTGCGGTCGTAATACTTGCTGGCAAAGCGCTGCACATGGGGTTCGCAGGCCATGAGCTGCTCGGCCTTGGCAGGAATCTCCGCCATCTCCGCGAGGAACGCATGGGCCTGCGCGTCGGTCATTTGTCCGCGCTTGACCGCCAGGTCAACAGCGATGAGCAGCATGACCTCCACCTGGGTGATGTAGGCCTTGGTGCTGGCCACGGCAATCTCCGGGCCGGCGTAGGTGTACATGACGTGCTTGCCGGCCTCACGGGCGATGGAGGAACCCACCACATTGGTCAGCGCCATGACCTTCGCGCCCAGCCGGCCGGCCTCCCGCATGGCAGCCAGGGTATCCGCGGTTTCGCCGGACTGGCTGATGGCCATGAACAGGTCGCCGGGGCCCATGATGGGGCTGCGGTAGCGGAATTCGCTGGCAACATCCACCGTGACGGGGATCCGCGCCAGCTTTTCAATCACATACTTGCCAACCACACCAGCGTGATAGGCCGTGCCGCAGGCCACGATGGTCAGCCCGGTCAGTGAGCGGGCTTCCTCAGCGCTGATGGGGAATACGTCGGCTCGAAGCTGCATCTTCTCCGTGTCCACATGGGCGGTGAAGGTCTTTTTCAGCGCGCCGGGCTCTTCGTGGATCTCCTTGAGCATGAAGTGGGCATAGCCGCCCTTCTCGGCTGCTTCCACATCCCAGTCCACATGCAGGGGCTTGAGCGGGCGCTGGTTGCCATAGGGGTCGTACACCACCGCGGAATCGCGCTTGAGCACTGCGATCTCCTTGTCGTCGAGCAGCTCCACCTCGCGGGTATGGGCAATCAGTGCGGGGATGTCGCTGGCAATCAGACATTCGCCCTTGCCCAGGCCCACCACCAGGGGAGAGTCCTTGCGCATGCAGTAGAGGGTGTCCGGCTCGTGGATGCTCAGCACGCCCAGCGCGTAGGAGCCCTCCAGCATGGCCTGGGCCTTGTACAGGGTTTTGAGCATGTCGCCCTCGTCCAGGACGCTCAGCAGATGGGCAATGACCTCCGTGTCGGTCTGGGACACAAACACGCAGCCCTTCGCCTGGAGCATGCTGCGCAGGGCGTCGTGGTTCTCGATGATGCCGTTGTGCACGATAGCGATGCCGCTCTTCATGTCCGTATGGGGATGGGCGTTGATATCGCTGGGCTCGCCGTGAGTGGCCCAGCGGGTATGCCCGATGCCGACGGAGCCGGTCAGGGGTGCGTCCGCCACACGATCCATCAGGTTCTTCAGGCGGCCCTTTGCCTTGCTCAGGCTGATCCGCCCGTCATGCATCACCGCGATGCCGGCGCTGTCATAGCCGCGATATTCCAGTCGGGACAGACCGTCCAGCAGGATGGCCTGCGCTTCCTGATTGCCGATATAACCTACGATACCACACATAATGAATATCCTCCTTGGCGTCAAATGGGATAATACGTTTTAATACATCTTGATTATACACCGGATGGCGCGAAATTGCAAGAGGGAATTGTCATTTTGATGGGATTGTAGGAAAAACGAGCGATGGCGGCTGTTTTATGGCTGAAGCAGCGACAGGGGGTCGATCAGCTGACCCTTCCGCCAAACCTGTACGTGCAGATGCTGCCCGAGGGCGGTTTCCTCCGCCATGGTGTTGCCGCCATACCCGATCACAGCCCCCGCCTTGACCCGATCCCCGGCGAGGTAGTCGGCTGTCATAGACATGCTTGCGTAGAGCGCCTCCACACCGTCCCCGTGGTCGATGAGCAGCCAGACGCCGCGCAATTTGTCCTGACCGGCAGAAATAACTGTGCCGTCCGCCATGGCGCGGATCGGTTCGCCGAGCTGGCAGCCAAGGTCAAGAGCCGCATGGATGCCCCAAACGCCCGGGAGACTGCTTTCCACCATGGTTTCCAGGCTGAAGGGAGTCAGGATGTTGGTTACATCGAACGGAGTTATCATTATACGCGGTGTAACTGTTGAGGATGGCGCGGGCGTGATAGCATCTCGGAGGGACTGCTGCATCAGCTGTGCAGCAGGGACATTCGCCACCGGGGGCGTGGGGGAGGCAGGTAGCTCCTCCGGATGGCGTGTCCAAAGGGCGGTGGCGGTGATGATGGCGACGCACAGCGTCACAATGATGGGGAAGCCCTGCTTGTCAACAAACCTGACGTAAGCATCCCGTATCCGCTTAAATCCTTTCATGCTCGCGCTCCATTTCCTTCTTTTTCTATACCATGCCCGGAAGGGGAGGCGCATTATGCAAACCGGCTCGGAAATAGGTATGACGCAACGCCTGGCATCATGCATCGGAAATGGTCGGACTGTGCCGGATTTTGTCATGCCTGGCCGAAATGCCACCAAATGAAATATAGACTGAAGCAAAACCATGAAAAAATATCGTCAAAATCAGGTTTTTCACCTTGACGCGGACGGTGAAATGTGGTTCAATATTAACGAGAAAACACATGAGCGAAGAGCGCTTCCTGTGCTGCCAAGAGAGCAGAAATGTAAATATGTGAAAGAAGGTGCGTTGATGCGCTACAATGGCCCGACGGAGGAAATCCGGCAGTCGTATCATCAGGGCGTCAACAGGCGTGCTTACGAGATGCTGGGTGCGCATCCTGTGGAGCAGGAGGGGAAGGAATACTGGCATTTTGCCGTATGGGCGCCCAATGCCCGCGCTGTGTCGCTGATTGGTGAGTTCAACAGCTGGAGCAGGGAAGCCACGCCCATGCGCAAGCAGCATGACGGCACGTGGGAGATTCGCATCCCTGCGGAAACATTCGACGTGAGCAGCAACCCGGAAAAGTATAACTTCCCGGAAGCTGCGGAGCGGCTGATCACCTATAAGTACGCGGTGTGCGACGTGAACGGCGCGTGGCATGACAAATCCGACCCCTATGGCTTTGCCATGCAGATGCGCCCCAACACGGGCTCCAAGCTTTGTGACCTAACCCGGTATACCTGGCACGACAGCGAGTGGATGGAGCAGCGCAAGCAGCACGATATGTTCCGCACGCCCATGAACATTTATGAGCTACACCTGGGCTCGTGGAAGCGCCATGAGGACGGCTCCTTCATGTCCTACCTGGAGATTGCCGACGCGCTGATCCCCTACATCCTGGACATGAAGTACACCCACGTCGAGTTCCTGCCGGTGATGGAGCATCCGCTGGATATGTCCTGGGGCTATCAGGTCAGCGGCTACTATGCGGCCACCTCTCGCTACGGTAAGCCCTGGGAGCTGATGGAGCTGATCGACCGGCTGCATCAGGCGGGCATCGGCGTGATTCTGGACTGGGTGCCTGCTCACTTCCCCAAGGATGAATCCGGGCTGCGTCGCTTTGATGGCACCGCCTGCTACGAACATCCCGATCCTCGCCGTGGGGATATGCCTCAATGGGGCACCCATGTGTTCGACTTTGCCCGGGGGGAGGTGAAATCCTTCCTGCTGTCCAACGCCTGCTTCTGGCTGGATTGGTATCATGCGGACGGCTTGCGGGTTGATGCTGTGTCCTCCATGCTCTACTACGATTTCTGCCGCGAGCCGGGGCAGTGGATCCCCAACCGGTACGGCGGACGCGAAAACCTGGACGCCATCGACTTCCTGCGCAACCTGAACATCGTCGTCGGGCGCGATTTCCCCGGCGCCATGATGATTGCTGAGGAGAGCCACGCCTTCCCCATGGTGACCAAGCCCGTATACCTGGGCGGCTTGGGCTTCCACTTCAAGTGGAACATGGGCTGGATGAATGACATGCTCTTCTATATTGAGAAGGATCCCATTTACCGCAAGTACCATCACAACAAGCTGACCTTCTCGCTGATGTATGCCTTTGGCGAAAACTACATATTGCCCTTCAGCCATGACGAGGTTGTCCACGGCAAGCATTCTATGCTGGACAAGCAGCCTGGCGATCTGTGGAAGAAGTTTGCCAGCCTGCGCATGCTCTACGGTTACACCATGGCCCATCCCGGTAAAAAGCTGCTGTTCATGGGCGGGGAATTCGGCCACTTCATCGAGTGGAAGTATGATGATCAGCTGGATTGGTTCCTGCTCCAGTATGAGCGCCATCCGGAGATGCTCAAGTGCGTCCGCCGTCTGAACGAAATCTACCGTGACACCCCCTGCTTCTATGAGATCGACGATAGCTGGGACGGCTTCCAGTGGATTCAGGCCAACGATAGCGATCATTCCATCACTGCCTTCACCCGCACGGATAAGCAGGGCCATTCCATCCTGGCGGTGACCAACTTCACTCCCACCTTCTACCCGGAATACCGCATAGGCCTGCCCTATGGCGGCACGCTGACGGAGTTCTTCAACACCGACAGCATCGAATATGGCGGCTCTAACCAGTACAATCGCTGGGTGATCACCGCTGAAGAAAAGCAGATGCAGGAGTTCCCCTTCAGCTGCAACATCTGTGTGCCCCCGCTGTCCACGGTGTACTTCACCTATGAGAAGATCATTCCGCCTGCGAAGGAAGTCCTTGCCGATGACGGCGCGCATGAGGGCCACGCGGCCCGCGCACCCGAAGCGGTGCAGGAAACTGCAAAGCCCAAACGCACCCGCAAGAAGGCGGAAGCTCCTGCAGAAGCCGCGCCCGCCGAGAAGCCCAAACGCACCCGCAAGAAAGCGGAAGCCCCAGCTGAAGCCGCGCCCGCCGAGAAGCCCAAACGCACCCGCAAGAAAGCGGAAGCCCCAGCTGAAGCCGCGCCCGCCGAGAAGCCCAAGCGCACCCGGAAGAAGGCGGCCCCCCACAATGAGGAGCCTTCCGCCAAATAAATTGGTACATCCGCCCGTCCGTGGGCGATGCACATACACTGCTTCCCTCTGCGTTATGGCAGGAGAAACAGAATACCCCAAGGTGACCATTTCCCGCAAGATAAAGGATGAAGGAGTGTGTTCCCATGAAGAAGAAGACTTGTGTCGCCATGCTGCTGGCTGGCGGTCAGGGCAGCCGTCTGGGCGTGCTGACCAAGAAGGTTGCCAAGCCTGCTGTACCCTATGGCGGCAAGTACCGCATCATCGACTTCCCGCTGTCCAACTGCACCAACAGCGGCATTGATACCGTGGGCGTGCTGACCCAGTATATGCCTCTGGAGCTGAACTCCTACATTGGCTCCGGTGCTCCGTGGGACCTGGACTTGTCCAATGGCGGCGTATTCGTCCTACCTCCCTACCAGACCGGCAAGACCGGCGACTGGTACCGTGGCACGGCCAATGCCATCTATCAGAACATGGCCTTTATCGAGCAGTACGATCCCGATTATGTGCTGATCCTGTCCGGCGACCATATTTACAAGATGGATTATAATGCCATGCTGAACTACCACATCAGCAAGGGAGCTGATGCGACCATCGCCGTCCGTCCTGTGCCGTGGGAGGAGGCCAGCCGCTTTGGTATCATGAACACCGATGAGGAGGACAACATCGTCGAGTTTGAAGAGAAGCCCAAGCAGCCTAAGTCCAACAAGGCGTCCATGGGCATCTACATCTTCACCTGGGATAAGCTGCGCGCTTACCTGACCGCCGATGAGGCCGACAAGACCTCCTCCAACGACTTTGGCAAGAACATCATTCCTTCCATGCTGAACGACCAGCAGAAGATGGTGGCTTATAACTTCGAGGGCTACTGGAAGGACGTGGGTACCATCGAGTCCCTGTGGGAGGCGAACATGGACCTGCTCAGCCAGCCCATGCCCATCGACCTGCATGACAAGAAGTGGCGCATCTACGCCAAGAACCCCGGCTTGACCCCCCATTACATCGCCAGCGGCGCCGTGGTGAAGGATTCCCTCATCACCGAGGGTGGCGAAATCTACGGCAAGGTCGTCCATTCCGTCGTGTTTGCCGGCGTGACCGTGGAAGAGGGTGCAACCGTGGAGAACGCGGTGGTTATGCCCGGCGCGGTT
>JAQXLU010000124.1 GCA_029012285.1 Clostridiales bacterium
ATCGCGGAGGCGTCGCCCATCACGCGCACCACATCGCCCAGTACGCCGCTGATGGAAGCCGCCAAGTCCTGCGCCGTCATGGGGGAGGGCAGCGTCCCTACGCGGAGGAAGCCCTCGCCCGTAACGTCTGTCAGGCCGATCGCCCGGGCCAGCGCGTCGTTGCAGCCCCCGACGGCCTGATCCAGGTTGGTGTGGGCGGCAATCAGGCTGATGCCCTCGCGGATCATCCGGCACAGTAGCCGGGCTTGGTGATCCGTCTCCACCAGCTGTTTGATGGCGTTAAACATCAGCGGATGATGGGTGATGATAAGGTTCGCGCCCCTTTCGACGGCCTCGTCAATGACGTGCTGGGTTACATCCAGCGCAAAGTGGATGCCAGTGACCTCCCGCTTCGGGTCGCCCAGCAGCAACCCGGAGTTGTCATAGGGGAGCTGCGTTTCAAAGGGCGCGCGCTCGTTGATGAAGTCATAGACCTGCTGGACGGTCAGCATGGGAATCCCTCCATTTTCTTTCTGTACCAGGCAATGTCTGATTGTGCCTCGTTGATGGCCTGTTCATCCGGGCAGGTGGCGGATTGCAGCCCGTTCAGGCGTTCCTGGTGGATGCGTTTTCGCCAGGCGGCGTATTCTCGCAGCAGGGGCGTGTCCTCCTGCCAGAGCAGCTTGCCGTAGCGGATCTCCTCCGGGGACAGGGCCTCTTCCCCCACTTCGCACCGCCAGAACACGTAGAACCGCGTTGCGGCCCGGCACAGCCTTTCAGCAACCATGTGATACCCCACGTCCTGGATGGCCTGGCGCACCAGATGCAGCTCGGTGTGCGCGCCCAGCACCAGCACCGCGCCCTGTAGCCGCCCCTGCCCGCGGTGCAGGATGTCCGCCATGGTTTCGCCGCCCATCCCCATCACGGAGATGCAGCCGCAAGGGCGCGTGACCGCGTCCAGCCCATCCGCCAGCACCACCTCCGCCCGGTCGATGAGCCCCTGGCGGGTCAGATTCTCCCGTGCGTGCCCGAGGGCCTTGGGACTGACGTCCGAGGCGATCATGCGTTGGCAGATGCGTTGGCGCAGCAGATGGCAGGGGAGAAGGGCGTGATCGGTGCCGATGTCCGCGCCCCAGTCGCAGGGCTCGTACAAGGATGCGGCAAGGGACAATCGCTCGTCCAGCATGGCGATTCCTCCAATGATGAGAGAAGCCCTGCCTTTTGCAGACAGGGCCAAGCAAAATCAGTCGATGTAATCCTTGAGCTTCTTGGAGCGGCTGGGGTGGCGGAGCTTGCGCAGCGCCTTCGCCTCAATCTGACGGATGCGCTCACGGGTGACGTTGAACACCTTGCCGACCTCCTCCAGCGTCCGCTGATGCCCATCATCCAGGCCGAAGCGCAGCCGCAGCACCTTTTCCTCGCGGGGTGTGAGGGTGTCCAGCACCTCCATCAGCTGCTCCTTCATCAGGGCGAAGGAAGCGGCCTCTGCGGGGGCGGGCGCGTCGTCGTCGGGGATGAAGTCGCCCAGGTGGCTGTCCTCCTCCTCGCCGATGGGGGTCTCCAGAGACACGGGCTCCTGCGCGATCTTGATGATCTCGCGCACCTTCGCCTCGCTGATGCCCATCTCCTTGGCGATTTCCTCCGGGGTGGGCTCACGGCCGTACTCCTGCAGCAGCTGACGGCTGACGCGAATGAGCTTGTTGATGGTCTCCACCATGTGCACGGGGATGCGGATGGTACGGGCCTGGTCGGCAATGGCGCGGGTGATGGCCTGGCGGATCCACCAGGTCGCATAGGTGGAGAACTTGAAGCCCTTGGTGTAGTCGAACTTTTCCACCGCCTTGATCAGGCCCAGGTTGCCCTCCTGGATCAGGTCCAGGAACAGCATGCCGCGGCCCACATAGCGCTTGGCGATGGACACCACCAGGCGGAGATTGGCCTCTGCCAGCTTGCGCTTGGCCTCTTCCTTCTCCTCGTCCGTGCCGTTTTCCAGCTGCTTGGCGATCTCGATTTCCTCATCGGCGGTCAGCAGGGGCACCTTGCCGATCTCCTTGAGGTACATGCGCACCGGATCGTCGATGCTCACCCCCTCGGGCGCGGACATATCGGACAGATCCTCCTGGGCGATGGGGACAGCGATGGGAGCAGGCTCATTCTCGTTGATGACCTCCACGCCCAGTGCTTCCAGGTTTTCCAGCACCTTGTCAAGCTGGTCGGGGTCCATATCCATCTCCATCAGGCGATCCATAATATCCTTGTAGGTCAATGAGCCCTTCGTTTTGCCATAGGCATACAGCTCGTTCAGCTTCGCTTGACGGGCATCGGGTGAAAGCGTCAATGAAATCTCTCCTTCTCAATCGTCACAGCAAGCCGGCGCCGTGCCGGAGCTTGCGAGCCGGCATACACCGGCAGCGTCTATATCATCAAATCCTGCTGTCAGGATCTGTAAGCGTTGAGCTTGGTGATTTGCACCATCAGCTGCTGGGCCTTTTGGAGCGCGGCGACCTTTTCCTCGCCGCCAAGGGCAGGCAGCTGCTTTTGCAGCGCGTCAAATTCGGCCTGGCTGCGCTTCAACCGGTTGCGCCCCAGGCAGTCCTGGGCCATGCGCAGCAGCTGATCTGTATCCTCCGCCGGAGGCGTAAGCAGCAGCCTGGAAACCCGCGCGCGGGTGGCTTCCTCCACCTGGTCCTCGGCCAGGCTGGCGGCGGATGCGCCCTCGCGCAGGCTCAGGTACAGGTTTCTCAAAAGGGGATCATGAAAATCCTCCTCGGTGGCGATGTCCGTGGGGATTCGCCCCGTGCCGAAGATGGAGATGAGCAGCTCCTCGTCCCGTTCCTCTTGGGTGGCGGCAGGGGAGTTGCGGTTGGGGGAAAAGCGCTGCTGATGGGCGGCGCTCCGGGGTGCGGAGGCCTTGCCGGCGGCCGGGGCACTCATGCCGATCTGCGCAAGCAGCACCTCCCGGCTAAAGCCCGTCTGCACGCTCAGCTCCTGGAGGTGATTCTCCCGCTCCAGCGGCTCGAGCCTTTGCAGGATGACCGCGCAGGCCTTGGCGTATTCCGTCCGGCCCTCCTGGGTGGACAGGTCGTACTGCTCGCGCAGCCGCCCCATGCGGTAGCTTTCCGGGCTGAGGGCGGGGAGCTTTTCAAAACCCTCGATGCCGTCCCGGCGGATGAACTCGTCCGGGTCCAGCTTGTCCGGGAATTGCAGCACCTTCGCGGGGACGCCGGCTTCCTCCAGGACAGTCAGCCCCTTCATGATGGCGTTCTGCCCGGCGTTGTCGCCGTCATAGCTCAGATACACTACCGGGGCGAAGCGCTTGAGCAGCTTTGCCTGCTCCGGGGTCAGGGCGGTGCCGAGGGTGGCGCATACGCCACGCACGCCGAACTGGGTCAGGGACACCACGTCCATGTAGCCCTCCACCAGGATCACCCGCTTGAGGTTCCGCTCCTTTTTCAGCAAATTGGCAGCGTACACGCCCAGGCGCTTGTTGAACACGGGCGTGTCGGAGGTGTTGAGGTATTTGGGCTGCGCATCGCCCAGGGAGCGCCCGCCGAAGGCAAGCACATTGCCGTACTGGTCGATGATGGGGAAGATGGCCCGGTTGCGGAACATATCAAAGGCGCGTCGGGGGCGTTCTGGATGAACCTCGCCGGTCTTAGGATCTGTGAAGGCGGGCTCGGCGGGCTTGACGACGGTCAGCCCGGCCAGCTGGAGCTCCTCCAGGGTGTAGCCCATGCCAAGCAGGTGCTTGGTGAGCGTTTCCCAACCGGCGGGCGCTGCGCCCAGGCCGAATTTGCGGATCACGCTGTCCGTCAGCCCACGCCGTTTCAGATAGTCCAGCGAGGCTTGTCCCTCGGGGGTGAACAGCGTCTGATGGAAGAATCGGGCGGCCTCCTTGTTGGCCTCCAGTAGCCTGTCGCGCTGAGTGCGGCGGCGCTGATAATCGGCGTCCTCCTCCATGGCGGGCAGGGGCATGCGCAGCTGATCCGCCAAATGCTTGACCGCCTCGGAGAATTCCAGGCGCTCGATGTCCATCACAAACTGGATGACGCTGCCGCCCGCCTTGCAGCCGAAGCAGTAGTACACCTGCCGCTCGGCATCCACGGAGAAGGACGCGGTTTTTTCGCCATGAAAGGGGCAAAGCCCCCAGTACCGGTGGCCGTTGCGCTTGAGCGGCACATACTGTCCCACGACCTGCACGATGTCCGCGCGGGAACGCAATTCGTCCAGCCACGCGGCAGGAAATCTTGGCACAGATGCTCACCGCCCCTTCATCAAGTCCATGGGCGGCGCGCACCGCTCTTGGGATTCCGTCACGAAACGATATTCGCCATATACACGGATTTTCCTGCTTGAATTTGCAAGTGGATTGTGGAGAATCTTGCCGGAAATGAAGGCCTTTTGTCAGAACTGACTGAACCCTGAGGGCACGAAGAGCTTCTGGAACTGGCGGGTGGCATACCTGTCCGTCATACAGGAGAGAAAATCGCACACGGCCTGCGCGGTGCCCTCCCGGTAGCCGATGAGCACGAATTCCTCCGGCATCTCGCCCGGATGTGCATTATAATAGGAAAAGAGCGCCTTCATCACATAATCGCAGCGGTTTTCCTCGGCTTTGCGCCACTCGTCGCGGTAGACGCGTTCAAACATGAAGTCCCGTAAGCCATCCATGGCGCTTTGCATGAGGGGGGACATCACCAGGTGCTCCGTGTCCTGGCTGTTGGCTACGATGTCCGCAATCATGTTGTTGATGCGTTCACCATGGCTGTTCCCCAGCACCTTCAGGCAATCCACGGGGAGCTCGAACTCCCGCAGCACGCCGCCGCGCAGCGCGTCGTCCAGGTCGTGGTTGAGGTAGGCGATCCGGTCTGCCCGGCGGACACATTCCCCCTCCAGCGTGGCGGGAAACTGCGCCCCCGAATGGCAGGCGATGCCGTCGCGCACCTCCCAGGTGAGGTTCAGGCCCGCGCCGTCGTTCTCCAGCACCTCCACCACCCGGCGGGATTGCTCGTTGTGGTGGAAGCCCTCGGGCATGGTTTCATCCAGGGAGCGCTCCCCGATGTGCCCAAAGGGCGTGTGCCCCAGGTCGTGCCCCAGGGCGATGGCCTCCGTCAAGTCCTCATTCAGCCGCAGGCAGCGGGCGATGGTGCGGGCAATCTGGCTGACCTCCAGGGTGTGGGTCAGCCGGGTGCGGTAATGGTCCCCCTCCGGCGCAAGGAACACCTGCGTTTTGTACTTGAGCCGCCGGAACGCTTTGCAGTGGATGATCCGATCCCTGTCCCGCTGAAAATCGGTGCGCAATGGACATTTCTCCACCGGACGAACCCGCCCCCTGGACAGCACAGCCTTGGCCGCCCTGGGGGAAAGCCGGGTCAGCTCCTCCTGCTCAAATGCCTCGCGGATGGTCACACAACCGCCTCCTTATCATGTGGATACACGCTTATACATATACCACACCAAAGCCCCGAAATCCTTGTTATTCCTGCGCTTTGTGCGCAAAAATCAACGAATGTGCACAGCCATGCTCCGCACCAACGCTGGGCGCTTGCATAGTATGGCAGTGGAACCAGTCCCACTGACCATGTAACGGAGGCGCATGATATGAACAACTGCAATTCTCTCTCCTGCAAGCACCATGGTGCCTGGGTGTCCTGCCAGGGTGGACAATGCGGCCACAACTGCGGCTGCCAGAACGCCTGCAGCTGTGTTGCGGGCAGCGGCATCCCGTCCTGCAATCCCTGCGCGCCCTGGGGAAATAATGGCTGTGACTGTGCCTGCAATTCCTGCAATTCCTGCAATTCCTGCAACCCCTGCAATTCCTGGGATTGCGGCCATGTGGGCTGCGCGTGCAGCGTCTGCGGGCACTCCCCCTGCACCTGCGGTAGCTGGGGCTCCTGCCAGACGTGGAGCAACTGCGCATCCTCCTCTGCCTGCCTGGTGCCGCGTTTGAGGACGATCGGCCGTACATTCCAGCGCCGCATCACCCAAACCCTGTGCGTGGACGACATCCCCGAATGCGCTGAGTCGCCCCTGACGCTGGTGTGCGTGACCGTCTGCGGTCAGGCCACCTGGGAAACGATCAGCGAATGCCGCCAGCAGCTGCTGCGGGTGAAGGTTCCTGTCTGTGTGCAGATTCGTGACTGTGCGGGTCGCTGCCGCACGGGCCATAGCACCGTGACGCTGACCATCCCCCTGTGCAGCTGCTGCCCCGCTCAGGACTTCTGGCGCGGTCAGCTCTACGTTGCGCCCTGCGTGCGCCTGGCTGCCCCCGTCACTGAAAACGAGGACGGCTGCTTCGACGCTACCCTGGAGGTGCAGGCGGAGGTGTTCCTCGTCCGCATGGTCGCGGTCAACTGCTAAGGGAAAAGGCAGCGGTGCATCCGTCAAACGATGCATCGCTGCCCCTTTTACTTTTTTCCGCCGTGGCGGAGGATCACCGTCAGCACGCCGTTTTGGGCCATGGCCTGAATCTCCAGCGGCACGCCCGTTTGGTTCACGAAGGAGAAATCCCGCGCGGAGGATACCGCCGCGTCCAGCGTGCGCGGCACATAGGCCACGCCCCAGTAGGAGTGGATGTACCATTGCTCCAGCGCCACGTCGATGATCTGAATGGCGTTAAAGAGCGTCGTGCTCACCTGGCAGACCCCGCCGCCGTACCCGTAGCCGCTGTTGGAGATGTTCTTGGCCTTCTTGTAGCCGTTGGCCTGAGTATACGGAGCGCAATACTGGTTGAAGCTGAATGTCTCCCCGGGGGCAATCACCGCGCCTTGCAGCCGTGCTACCGCCAGATCAATGTTGAAGGCGCGGTTGGCGGGAAGCTTACCGCCCAGGCTGTCATTGTAGAAGGTGGTGTAGCCACACAGCGCGTCGCCGGGACGGGCCTCCTCCGGGCGGACAAAGGGCTCGAAGGTGTAGGCGTCCGCTGCCAACTGCGCCTGATCGTGCATCATGGGGACAAGCCCGGTTTTGCACACGCAGAGCTGATCGCCGACTGCCAGCGTGTTGCCGGCGTAGCCCTCCACAGCCAGGAAGGCCTCCTGGGTTATGGTGGCCACGCCGTCCAGCACGGTATAGCCCGGCAATGGCGCGTCCGTCAGCCGGTAGAATTGGTACAGCCGGTCATAGGGAATGTAGCCGATTTCGCCCCCATACCCGCAGATGCACCAGTCGACCGCCACGGCGTACACATCCAGCAGCGCGTCCTCGGGCACCTTGCCCAGCCAGTCGCGGCTGTCCATGTCCTTGACCTTGCGCAAGCGGGTGTCCATGCGAATCTTCGCCTGCCACAGGGGCGCGTCGGGCAGTTCCTCGCCCCCCGGGCCTGACAGGGCGAGGGCGGTCAGCGGCAGCAGCATCATCAGCAGCAGGCAGCAAAGTCGTTTCACGCCGCATCACCTCCTGGCTTGAGATTTCCATATCGAAGGATAGAACGCATCAGCGGGGAATTTCCCTGCATCTGTCCTGAAAAAGGGAGGACGCGGCTGCATCCTCACCGGGGGATTGTTTACTCAAAGACCACGGTGGCCTTCAAGGGCGCTTGGCCCATCAGCTCCACGGAGCGCGCGTCGGGCTGGCTCAACCCGCAATACAGCTCGTAGACCTTGCCGTCAGCGATGCGCTCGCCCGCCTCGTTCACCACGGTGAAGGCGTTCTTGTCCAGCTTGACGGCGATCTGCTTTTCCTCGCCAGCCGCCAGGGCCACGCGGGCAAAACCGGCCAGGTGGGTGTTGACCACCTCGTAGGGGCTCTGGGTGTCGCGGACGTACACCTGCACGACGGTTTCGCCGTCCATTTTGCCCGTGTTGGCCACCGTCGTGGTGACCCAGCCGTTCGCCGCGTCCACCGCGCAATCCTTCACCTCAAAGGTGGTGTAGCTCAGGCCGAAGCCGAAGGGATAGAGCGCCTTGCCGGTGAAGTAGCGGTAGGTGCGCTCCTTCATGCTGTAATCGGTGAAATCGGGCAGCTCCTCTACGCTGTGGTAGAAGGTCAGCGGCAGCTTGCCGGAGGGGCTGACCTCGCCAAAGAGAATCTCCGCGAGCGCGGTGCCGCCCGCCTGGCCCGGATACCAGGTCAGCAGCTGCGCGTCGCCCTGGGGGATGTTCAGCGCGGAGCCCACCGCCACCACGGTCACCAGGGGCTTGCCGGTGGCAGAGAGGGTGTCCAGCATCTTCTGCTGGGACTCGGGCAGTTTCAGGTTCAGTTTGTCGCCGGAGGCGAAGGCGTTGCCGGTGTCGCCCTCCTCGCCCTCCAACGTTGCGTCCAGACCCACGCAGGCGATGACGACATCGGCGTTTTCGGCCACCAGCTTGCATTCGGCGGCGCGGTCGTCGGCCATGCCCAAGCCCTGCTGCCTGTCCTTGAACAGGTGCGCGCCCTCGGAGTAGAGCACACGGATACCATGCGCCTTAGCGTAGGCTCGGATGCCCTCCAGGAAGGTCACATAGCGGCTGGAAGTGCCGTTGTAGTTACCCTCCAGGGCGGGGATGGAGTTGGCGTTGGGGCCGACCACAGCAATGGTTTTGACCTTGCAGGGATCAAGGGGTAGCACGCCGCTATTCCGGAGGAGCACCATCGACTTGCGGGCGGCGTCCAGGGCCAGGGCGTCGTGCTCGTCGGTGTCGCAGTCGGTGAAGGGGATGGCGTCGTACTCGCAGTCGTCGGCAAACAGGCCCAGCAGGATGCGGCTGGTGAACATGCGCTCGCAGCTGCGGGTGATGTCCTCCTCGGTCACCAGGCCCTCCTGGTAGGCCTGCATCATGTGCAGATAGGTGTTGCCGCAGTTCACGTCGCAACCCATCTTGAGGGCCAGGGCAGCGGATTCCGGGGCGGTGCTGGTCACGAAATGCCGGGTGTGGAAATCGCGGATGGCCCAGCAGTCGGAGGTCACATGGCCCTCGAAGGCCCACCTGTCGCGCAAGATGTCCACCAGCAGCGTCTTGGAGCCGCAGGCGGCCTCGCCGTTGACGCGGTTGTACGCGCCCATGACGCTCTCCACCTTGGCCTCCTTGACCGCCGCCTCAAAGGCGGGCAGATAGGTTTCCCACATGTCCTTGGGGCTGGCCACCGCGTCAAACTCGTGACGGATGGCCTCCGGGCCGGAATGCACCGCGAAGTGCTTGGCGCAGGCGGCGACCTTCAGGTACTTGCCCTCGCCCTGCAGCCCCTTGATGAAGCGCACGCCCAGGCGGCTGGTCAGGTAGGGATCCTCGCCGTAGGTTTCATGGCCGCGGCCCCAGCGGGGATCGCGGAAGATGTTGATGTTGGGGCTCCACATGGACAGGCCCTTGTAAATGTCCCGATCCTCCTGGGCGGCCTGGCCGTTGTACTTGGCGCGGGCTTCCTGGCTGATGACCTTGGCGACCTCCTCATGGAAGTCCTCGTCAAAGATGGCTGCCAGACCGATGGCCTGGGGGAACACGGTGGCTGTACCTGCGCGGGCCACGCCGTGGAGCGCTTCGTTCCACCAGTTGTAGGCAGGGATGCCCAGTCGTTCAATGGCAGGGGAGTCAAACCGTAGCTGGGAGGCCTTTTCCTCCAGCGTCATTTGGGAGACCAGATCATGCGCCATCCGGCGGGCTTCGTCACGGTTCATCATATGAAGATACGCTCCTTCCCACACAGGAATATTTCCTTCATAGTTCCCCTTCGAGCCGGTAAACTCCTGCCGGGTTTTGCCCTATTATTTGCCGACTTTTCCTCATAATTTGACCAGTATTGCAAAGTGCGGTGCTTTCTGCTATAATATCGCTGATTGAGGACTGATCGGAGTGAAATACATGCCCGTTCGCGCCATTGCCTTTGACCTGGACGATACCCTCCTGCGCTCGGATCTGACCGTGTCCGACCACACGGTGGAGGTGCTTCACAACGCTGCCAGCCGGGGGATCATGATTTTCCCTGCCTCCGGGCGCACCCGGGACAGCATGTACCCTACCGTGGCGCGTATCGGCTGCGCGTCGGCGTTCATCAGCTGCAACGGCGCGGATGTGTGGACGAAGGATCGCCAGCTGCTGATGCAGGAGCTGCTGCCCGTCGATCTGGCCCACGAGGTCGCCCGTTTTGCGCAGGAGCGCGGCGTGTACTGCCAGACCTATTCGCCCGATCGGTTCTTTTACAGCATTGATAACGATTATGCCGTGTCCTACGCCCAATCCTCCTCCCTGGAAGGGGAGTTTGTGGGCGATCTGACCGCGTTCATCCGCAAGCCGGTGACCAAGCTGCTGATGATGGACGAGCCGGAACGCATCGCGGCGCTGCTGGAGGAGGCACGAGCCCTCTTTGCCGGGCGCGCCTCGCTGACCTGTTCCAAGCCCTATTTCTTGGAGTGCAACCCGCTGCGGGCCACCAAGGGCAACGCGCTGCGGTGGTGCGCGGCGCATTTCGGCTTTGGGATGCATGAGCTCGTCGCCTTCGGGGACAGCCTCAACGACGTGTCCATGCTGGAGGCCGCCGGGACGGGCGTGGTCATGGCCAATGCACGGGCGGATGTGAAGGCCATGGGCTTTGCCGTGTGCGGCAGTAACGAGGAAGATGGCGTGGCCCGCTATATCGAAGAAATGATCCTGCAATAAGCATCATTGGAGGCTACTATGATCCAGGCAGCAGATTTCCAACGCGCGTTGCAACTGACGCTTCTCTCCCCCTCCACCAAGAAGGAGTGGGACATCCGCACTGCGGATCTGAACCGCCCCGGCATGCAGTTCTGCGGGTTTTACGAGTATTTCGCCTTCGAGCGCCCGCAGGTGATCGGCAAGGTGGAAATGACCTACCTGGAGGAGCAGCCCCCGGCTAAGCGCCGCGCGATGCTGGAGGAGTACTTCTCCTTCGACATCCCCTGTGTGATCATCTGCCGTGGCATGCGCGCTCCGGAGGAGCTGCTGATGGTCGCCGCTGCCCATGACGTGGCCGTGTATCAGACCGATATGCTGACCACGAAGTTCACCTTCAACGCCATCACCTACCTGAACCGCTGCCTGGCGCCCCGGGTGACCCGGCATGGCGTGCTGGTGTCGGTGGACGGCATCGGCGTGCTGCTGACGGGTGAGAGCGGCGTGGGCAAATCCGAGGCGGCGCTGGAGCTGGTGCGCCGTGGTCACCAGCTGGTGGCGGACGACGTGGTGGACATCTGCAAGGTAGCAGACAACCGCCTGGTGGGCGAGTGCCCCGAAATGGTGCGCCACTTCATGGAAATTCGCGGCATCGGCATCATTGACATCCGCACGATGTACGGCGTGTCCGCCGTGGCCCAGAGCCGTTCCATCGACCTTGTGATGAACATGGAGCAGTGGGTGGCGGGCAAGGCCTATGACCGGCTGGGCCTCCACGAGGAATACACCACCATCCTGGGGGTGCAGGTGCCCAGCCAGACCCTGCCCGTCCGCCCGGGGCGGAACATCGCCATCATTATCGAGGTGGCGGCCCGTAACCTGAGCCTGAAGCGGCTGGGCTTCTCCGCCGCCAAGGAGCTGGACAAGCGTATGCAGGAAATGATCCGCAAGCGCGCCGGTGAGGATGCGGAGGATTAACCTTATCCATGGCAGGAAAACCCACCTGCCATCGCGAATGGAACATCAGGTCAATTATCTTCCTATATTCAAAGGAGGCATTCATATGGTGTATGTTGGTTTTGATGTGGGCGGCACCGGCGTGCAGGTCGGCGTGGTGAACGAGAAGGGCGAGATCCTGTGCAAGGGTAATATGGTCACCCGGACGGACATCCCCGTGGCGGATCAGATCCAGGCCATGGCGCAATGCGCTCTGGATACCATCGAGCGCGCCGGCTTCAGCCTGGATGAGGTCAAGAGCCTGGGCGCCGGCATCCCCGGCGTGGTGGATCCCCGCACGGGTCACATCGCCTTCTGCCCCAACCTGGGCTGGCACGACGTGGACTTTGCCGGTGAAATGCGCAAGCACATCGACAAGCCCGTGTTCATGGACAATGACGCGACCGTCGCGGCGCTGGCGGAAAACGTGGCCGGTGTGAGCGCTGGGGCGCATTCCAGCGTGTTCCTGACCCTGGGCACTGGCGTGGGCGGCGGCATCGTGCTGGGCGGCAAGGTGTGGAGCGGCTTCCATGGTGTGGGCAGCGAAATCGGACATATGGTGATCGAGCTGGACGGCAAGACGTGCAACTGTGGCAACCGCGGCTGCCTGGAGCGCTACTGCTCCGCCACGGCCATTATCCTGGCTGCCCGCGAGATGGTCGACAAATACCCGACCAGCAGCATCCTTGAAAAGGCCGAGGGCGACCCGATGAAGATCAACGCCAAGATGGTCTTTGACGCCGCCAAGGAGGGTGACCAGCTGGGCTTGCTGCTCTTCCACGACTTCGTGAAGGCGCTGGCGCACGGTATCGTCAGCATCATCCATTTCCTCGACCCCGAGGTGATCGCCCTGGGCGGCGGCGTCTCCCGCGCGGGTGATTTCCTGCTCAACGCCCTGCGTGAGAAGGTTGCGCAGCTGGTCATGTACAAGACTTTGCCCTATGCCCGCATCGAGCTGGCGAAGCTGGGCCCGGACGCGGGCATCATCGGCGCAGCCATGCTGGGGCTGTAAACCGGCACGAAAAAACTGGTGTGGACGCTCCCACTGCGGGAAGTCCACACCAGCTTCATTTCTCCTTAGTTCAGGGACTGGGACTCGTTCTCGATGGTCACGTCCTCCACGGAGCGGATGGCCCAGCGGGCAACGACCATGCTCAGGTTGTCACGGCCCACGGACAGGGTGATGGTGTCATCCTTGATGTCCATGATGGTGCCGTAGATGCCGCCGATGGTGCAAATGCGGTCGCCGCGCTTGAGCGCGTCCAGCATGGCCTTTTCCTTCTTGCGGCGCTTGCGCTCGGGACGGATCATGATGAAGTACATCAGCACGACCATCAGTAGGATGGGGGACATCTGCATCAGGATGTACATGATGTTCTGGCCCATGGTCATGGACGCGGCTTCCTCCACGGGTGCTTCCTCAGCCACGGCGGTGGCAATGCCCAGCAGCTTGTAGAACAGTTCCATAATGGGGATTCTCCTTTCAAACGGGTGAAATGATACAGCAACAGCAAAAAGTATATCATAGTTTTCCGCTTCTCACAAGGGGGAAAATCCGTCTGACACCCGTCCCTGGAAAAAAGAATGAAAAAAGTTGAAGAAATCTTCCGGAGGATGAAAGATTTCCGCGCCCTGGTTCGTCATGATAGGTGAAGGCGTTTTCCGCCTGTCATTTCGGGCGGCAAAATGCATGTTTGGTGCGCCGGTATGTATCTTTTACACCCGGGGACTTGCAAAACAGCGCCTTTTGGAGTACAATCATACCAACCAAATACTTGACAAGGAGGAATCCAAATGAAGAAACTGCTCTCTTTGCTTCTGGCCCTGACCATGCTGCTGCCGCTGCTGGCATTTGCGGAGGGCGACCCCACCGTCGGCGTGATCGGCGGCGCGGATGGCCCGACGAGCATCTTCGTGGGCGGCCCCAAGCTCCCCAGCGTGCTGACGAGTGAAGCCGTCGCATCTGGCCGCCAGGTGATCAGCAATGTGAAGGTGACCGAACTCTCCGGACTTGGCATCGAAGGCGAGGATGTTGAGAAGATCGTTGCCGATATCCTGGACGCGCTGACCCTGCAGGTGACCCAGCAGGGTGACGAAGGCAGCCTCAACGTGCTGCTGGGCGACAAGAACGTCCTGACCCTGGGCGCGGCTCTGAGCGGCCAGGATCTCTACCTCAGCTCCCAGCTGCTGGGCGGCACCATCGTGGTGAACATGGAGGAGATCGAGCCCCTGATCACCCGACTGCTGCAAACGCTGGTGAACATGGGCGCGATGACCGCTGAGGACGCGCAGGAAATGATTGACCAGATTGGCATGGTGCAGCAGACCCTCGCCACGGCGATGGAGCAGCCCGCTCAGATGATGAACCTGATGGCGGAGCTGGAGAACATCGACTTCACTGCTTTGGAGCCGATCTCCGTTCTGATCGAAAGCAAGCTGACCGTGCTGGAAACCCCGACCGTGCCGCGCATGTGCGACCCGGCTGCCATGGCGATGCAGGCCAGGTTCACCAATGAGGACATGGTGCAGGGATCCATGACGCTGTGCCAGTTCCTGCTGGATAATCCTGTGCTGATGAATCTGTTCGGCCAGCTGCTGGGCGTTCCCACCCAGGCGCAGATGGATGAGACATGGGCGCTCTACGGGGAAACCCTGGTGGCCAGCGGTATGACCGAGGAAGACTTCCGCGCCCAGGTGCAGACCATTGATGCCGTCCTGGCCGAGGCGATGGAGCAGCTCAAGACCAAGAAGATCATCGACGGCGAATACGTTCTCACGGTTTGCATGGACGAAGCTGGCATGCCCGTCTATATCGCAGCTGAGGTGCCTTATGTTGTGACCGAGGAGGTTCCCGCGCAGACCGATGAGGTCGGCCTTGTGAACGAGGTCGAAACCGTGGTGAATATCGCTGTGACCTACACCCGTCAGACCCTGGCCGACGGCGTGCAGCACACCTGCAACATCACCGTGGACGGCGACACCCTGAGCTTTGCCCTGCTGGCGAAGGAAGACAGCTTCATCCTGACCATGGACGAAATCGCCCAGGACGGCACGGTGGAGAAGCTGATGGACCTGACCGTCCAGGTGAAGCCCGCTGCAGCCGAGAACGCCCCCGATGCCCTGACCGCTGAAATGAACCTCTACGATGGCGACGAAATCGCCATGATGAAGCTGGTGCTGGATGCCGAGTGCATCTTCACCGATGTCCGCACCTACCTGGCTGGCAAGCTGACCATCACCCAGCCTGGCGCTACGGATTACATCACCCTGGCCGTGAATAGCGATTATGCCATCACCGGCGTGGACTTCGTCGGCAAGACCAGCGTCACGCTGGATGTTGACCTGGAGGGCGAAAAGGCGCACATGGTCCTGGTGGAAGACAGCTTCACCGCCGACCCGGTTGACTCCATCATGGCCGGTCAGGTGACCCGTCCCGCTGAGCTGGACGACGAGGCCTTCAGCCAGTGGTTCGTCAACGTGATGCTGGGCCTGAACACCTGGCAGGCGGAGGCGCTCAACGCGCTGCCCGACAGCGTGAAGGTGCTGCTCATGCCTGCGGCTGAGTAAACATCACCCATCCGGGGAGGGATTCGTCCCTCCCTTTTTTTCGTGCTTGGAGGAGGCAAGACGCGCATACACTCCTGAACGGGAGGTGCGCGTATGAAGGTTGTGGTGAGGCTGATCGAAGGGGCGCTGATCGGCGCGGGGGCGGTGCTGCCGGGTATCTCCGGGGGCGTGCTGGCGGTGCTCTTCGGGCTGTATCAGCCGCTGATGCTACTCCTGTCCGACCCCGCTGGACAAATGAAGGCCACGCTGCGCTTGCTCTGGCCGGTGCTGCTGGGCGCGGTGGCGGGGTACATCGCCATCGCCCGAGGCTTGGGGGATCTGCTGTCGGGCCCGTGGCGGTATCATGCGCTGGCGGCCTTTGTCGGTATGACGGTGGGCATGCTGCCCTCCCAGTTCGCCCAGGCCGGGGAGCAGGGCCGCCCCCGCAGCGCGTGGATGGCCTTTGCGTCGGTGCTGCTCCTTGGCAGCGGCCTCATGTTCATGGCTGACCGCACGCGGATGCTGATCACCCCCGGCTTTGGCTGGAACATGTTCTGCGGCGTGGCGCTGGCGATGTCCATCATCGTGCCGGGGATGAGCACCTCCGTGGTGCTGATGCCGCTCAAGGTGGTCACGCCCCAGCAGCAGGTGATCGACCTGTACACCCACACCATGCATGCCATCAAGCAGCTTGATCTGATGGCGCTAACCGCGCTTGTCCTGGGGGCGACGCTGACCATCCTGCTGCTGTCCAGGGCGGTAGCCCGGCTGCTGACGCGGCGCTACGCGGTGGTGTTTCATGGCATTGTGGCGCTGGTGATCGCCTCGACGGTTTCTGTGGGAATGGGGCTCGTCCGGGATGCGGGGGCGGCCTTCGGGCAGGGGCATATCATCTGCTTCCTGGTGGGAATGCTCCTCACCCTGGTGCTGGAGCAGTTCAACACCCGCATCCGCAATGCCGCCACGTGAAAAGGGAGGCAGATGGCGCTGCCTCCCTTGTTTGCTCCGATTATGCTTCTTTTCCATCCAGGATGGCTTGAATCGCGGCCTTTTCCTCGTCCGAGAGCGGCACATGCCGGGCCACGGTCTGCACGTTCTGCACGATCTGCTCCGGGCGGCTTGCACCGGTGATCACGCTGGTGATGGCCGGGTTTTCCAGCACCCAGGCCAAGGCCAGCTGCGCCATGGTTTCGCCGCGCTCCTGGGCGACGCGGTTCAGGCGGCGTACCTTGCAAAGCACATCCTCCGTCACGCGATCCTTATTCAGGAACACGCAGGGGCTGGCCGCGCGGGAATCCGCCGGGATGCCGTTCAGGTAGCGATCCGTCAGCAGCCCCTGGGCCAGCGGGGAGAACACCGCCGCGCCAATGCCGCGCTCCAGCAGCACGTCGCACAGGGAGGGCGCTCCCTGCTCCACCCAGCGGTCCAGCATGTTGTAGCGGGGCTGGTGGATGGTCAGCGGCACGCCCATGGCCTTGAGGATGTCGGCGGCCTTGGCGGTCTGCTCGGCGCTGTAATTGGATACGCCCACATACAGCGCCTTGCCCTGGCGCACGATGTCCGCCAGCGCGCCCATGGTCTCCTCCAGGGGCGTTTCCGGGTCGGGCCGGTGGTGGTAGAAGATGTCCACATAATCGACCTTCATGCGCTTCAGGCTCTGATCCAGGCTGCTGATGAGGTACTTGCGGCTGCCCCAGTCGCCATAGGGGCCGTCCCACATGGTGTAGCCGGCCTTGGTGGAGAGCACCAATTCATCGCGGTGGGCGCGCAGATCGCTGTCGAGCACCCGGCCGAAGGTTTCCTCGGCGCTACCGGGCAGCGGGCCGTAATTGTTGGCCAGGTCGATGTGGGTCACGCCCAGGTCAAAGGCGGTCAGCAGCATCTGTCGGGCGTTCTCGTGGACGTTGACCGAGCCGAAGTTGTTCCACAGCCCCAGGGACACCCGGGGAAGCTTGAGCCCGGACTTGCCGCAGCGGGCATAGTGCATTTGGTCGTAACGGTCGCTTGCGGGGGCGTAAAAGCCGGGAGCGGGTTTGGACATGGGAAAACCTCCTTTTGTATGTCGTTATTTGTAGATCAGGAACTCGCATTCCAGACGCCCGTTGTACAAGCGGCGCTTCTTATCGGCCCTTTTGCCAAAGGCACGCTCAAACATGGGGTCGGAAGTGATGGCGCACAGGCTCCAGCCGGGGTGACGGCGCAGCAGCTTGCCCATCTCGGCGTAGAGCTTCTCGCAGCTCCTGCGATCGCTCAGCCGCTCGCCGTAGGGCGGATTGCACAGGAACACGCCCGGCTCGCCCGTCAGCTGAAGCTGCTGCAGGGGGATGTTCGTCACTTCGATCCGCCCGGACAGCCCTGCCTGGTTTACATGGCGGCGGCATAGCTCCAAGGCCTCGGGGTCGATGTCGCTGCCGCTGATCGCGCTCACCCGGGACAGCTGGAAGTCCTCCTGGCACTGCCTGCGGATGGCAGCGCATTCTGCCGCCGGGAAGCAGGCGAACTGCTCCATCGCGAAGTGGCGGGTCAGGCCCGGGGCGCGGTGGCTCTGGCGGAAGGCGGCCTCGATCAGCAGCGTGCCCGTGCCGCAGCAGGGGTCGTGCAGCCGCATGCCGGGCCGCCAGGTGGAGAGCTCCACCAGGGCTGCCGCGAGGGTCTCCCGCAGGGGCGCATCACCGTTCCAGGTGCGGTAGCCGCGGCGGTTGAGCGCCTCGCCGGAGGTGTCCAGCGTCAATCGGGCCATATCGCCGTGCAGCGCGATTTCAATGGGGTAGGCCGCGCCGCTTTCCGGGAACATGCTGCGCCCTGTCCCTTCCTTCAGCCGCTCAATGATGGCCTTCTTGGTGACGGCCTGGCAGTCACGCACGCTCATCAGCTGGCTGCGGGCACATTTGCCCGACACGTTGATTTTCGCATCCGCCGGGAGCAGATCCTCCCACGCAAAGGCCTTCACAAACTGGAACAGCTCCTCGAAACTGCGGCATTCCCGCTCGCCCAGGACGATCATCACCCGATCCGCGCAGCGCAAGCGCAGGTTGCACAAAAAGGCGTCCCGGAGGCTGCCGCCAAAGCGCGCACCGCCGATCTCGCCCTTTACCTCCGCCATGCCCAGGCGCTTGAGCTCCGCGGCGACCACACCCTCCAGGCCGAAGGCGGCGGTGGCGATCATCGTCAGATGGTTCATATCCATTCATGCTTCACTCCTGTCCCAATTATCATACACCCTGGGCATGGAAAAGTCAAAAGAAATCGCAGAATGCGGCGATTTCTCCGGCAAAGCCCTTGCATCTGACAAAAAACTGTGTTAAAATATCGTTCGTGCGCAATGACGTAACGCATTGGAGGGGCCATGGAGCCCTTTGAAAGAGTTCAGGAGGAATGAACATGACCACCTACGAGAAGATTTCCAGCAATAAGGCCAAGCTGACCTTCGTTGTTCCTGGCGAAGAATTCGAGGCTGCCATGAATAAGGCGTACCTGCAGAACCGCGGCAAGATCAACGTGCCCGGCTTCCGCAAGGGCAAGGCTCCCCGGCACCTGATTGAGAGCATGTACGGCAAGTTTGTCTTTGTGGAGGACGCGATGGACATCGTCTTCCCCGAGCTGTACACAGCCGCCATCAAGGAGAATGACCTCAAGCCCGTCGATCGTCCCGAAATGACCGATATGGGCGAGTATGCCAAGGATCAGGATATGACCTTCACCGTGGAGGTGTTCGTCCGTCCCGATGTGACTCTGGGCGAGTACAAGAACCTGACCGTCGAGGTTGCCCCCAAGCATGTGGTGGATGAGGACGAGGTCAACGAGCGCATCAAGCAGGATCAGCAGAAGGGCGCCCGCACGCTGGATGTGACCGACCGCACCGTCGATTACAACGATACCGTGAACCTGGACTACGCCGGCACGGTAGACGGCGTGGCCTTTGAGGGCGGCACCGCCCAGGGCCAGACCCTCAAAATCGGCTCCGGCCAGTTCATCCCCGGCTTTGAGGAGCAGATGGTTGGCATGGCCGTTGGCGAAGAGAAGGACCTGGAGGTCACCTTCCCCGAGCAGTACCACGCGGAGAACCTGGCTGGCAAGCCCGCGGTGTTCCATGTGAAGGTCAACAGCATCACCGCCACCGAGCTGCCCGAACTGGACGATGATTTCGCCCAGGACAACGGCTTTGACACCTTTGCCGACTACAAGGCCAACGTGGAGAAGGAACTGAACAACCGCGCCGAATCCAACTACAATGTGACCATCGAGAACGCCCTGATCGAGGCCGCCGTGAAGAACGCCGAGATGGACGTGCCCGCTGCCATGATTGACGAGCAGACCCAGTACATCCTGCGCGACATGGAGTACCGCATGATGTACCAGGGCTTGCGCATGGAGGACTACCTGAAGTACACCGGTCAGACCCGCGAGTCCCTGGCAGATCAGTACAAGGGCGAGGCCGAGCAGCGCGTGAAGATCGAGCTGACGCTGGAAGCCATCCGCAAGGCCGAGGGCCTGGAGCCCAATGAGGAAGAGGTCGACGCGCAGATCGCCAAGCAGGCCGAGCGCATGGGCCAGGAGCTGGAGGCCTTCAAGGCCGGCCTGACCGAGGAGCAGAAGTCCTACCTGGTGGACACCGCCGCCATCCAGAAGGTCTGCGACCTGCTCAAGGCCGGCGCGACCGTCACCGAAAAGGCTGCCGAGACTGAGGACGCCGAATAAAGATCACATGTACGCGGGAGGACACTGCGCAGGGGAGTTCCTGCTGCGATGCGGCCTCCCGCGTCTTTTTCAAAATCGCTTGATAAAATTGAAGCGATGCTTGTAGCCATGCTGCATGCGGCATACCAAATGCACATATACTATGCTGGCGGCCCTGTCGCCACCAAGGAGGTACACCATGCCTTTGATTCCCTACGTCGTGGAGCAGACCAACCGTGGCGAGCGCTCCTATGATATTTATTCCCGGTTGCTGAAGGATCGCATCATCTTCCTGGGCGGCGAGATTGACGACGATGTGGCCAACACCGTCGTGGCCCAGCTGCTCTTCCTGGAGATGGAGGACCCGGATGCCGACATCTGCCTGTACATCAACAGTCCCGGCGGCTCCATCTCCGCGGGCATGGCCATCTACGACACCATGCAGTACATCAAGCCCCAGGTGCGCACGGTGTGCATCGGCCTGGCGGCCTCGATGGGCGCATTCCTGCTGATGGCGGGCGAAAAGGGCAAGCGCTGCGCACTGCCCAACAGCGAGGTCATGATTCATCAGCCCCTGGGCGGCGCGCAGGGCCAGGCGACGGACGTGCAGATTCGCGCCGAATGGCTGCTGAAAACCAAGGAGAAGATGATCCGCATGAAGGCCGAGATGACCGGGCAGCCTGAGGATGTCATCCGCCGCGACTGCGAGCGCGACCACTTCATGTCAGCCCAGGAGGCCCTCGAGTACGGCATCATTGACGAAATCTTTGACCCGCGCGCCAAAAAGTAATCATTTGTGAGGTATACGCATGTCCAATGACGATATGATGTCTTCCATCAGGCGGTGTTCCTTCTGCGGCAAGCCCCACGATCAGGTGCGGCGCTTCGTCGTCGGCCCCGAGGTGGGCATCTGCAACGAGTGCATCCTGCTGTGCCAGGAGATCATCTCCCAGGATATGCCCATGCAGAACGAGGCCCTGGGCCAGAACGGCAATCTGCCCACGCCCGCGGAAATGAAAAAGGTGCTGGATGATTACGTCGTCGGCCAGGAGCAGGCCAAGCGCGCCTTGTGCGTGGCGGTGTACAACCACTACAAGCGCATCGCCCAGCCCGTGGGTCGCGATGACGTGGAGCTGCAAAAGTCCAACATCCTGATGGTCGGCCCCACCGGCTGCGGCAAGACCTTCTTGGCCCAGACGCTGGCCCGCATCCTGAATGTGCCCTTCGCGATCGCTGACGCCACCAGCCTGACCGAGGCCGGCTATGTGGGCGAGGACGTGGAGAACATCCTGCTCCGGCTGATTCAGAACGCGGAGTACGACATCGAGGCGGCTCAGCGCGGTATCATTTACATCGACGAAATCGACAAGATTGCCCGCAAGTCCGAGAACCCCTCCATCACCCGCGATGTGTCCGGCGAGGGTGTGCAGCAGGCGCTACTCAAGATCCTGGAGGGCACGGTGGCTTCCGTGCCGCCCCAGGGCGGACGCAAGCATCCACACCAGGAGCTGCTGCAGATTGACACCACCAACATCCTCTTTATCTGCGGCGGCGCGTTTGACGGCCTGGTGCCTATCATCGAGAGCCGCACGGGCAAGAAGAACATGGGCTTTGGCGCGGAGGTTCGCTCGAGCCGCGACCCGGATGTATCCAAGGCCCTGCATGAGCTGCGCCCTGAGGATCTGACCAAGTTCGGCCTGATTCCGGAATTCGTGGGCCGTCTGCCCATCACTGTCACTCTGGACGCGCTGGACGAGGAGGCCCTGGTGCAGATTCTCACCCAGCCCAAGAACGCGCTGTGCAAGCAGTATCAGAAGCTGCTGGGCCTGGACGGCATCGAGCTGACCTTCCAGGAGGAGGCGGTGCGCGCCATCGCCCGGCAGGCCATCGAGCGCAAGTGCGGCGCGCGTGGCTTGCGTGCCATCATCGAGAACGTGATGCTGGACACCATGTTCGAGCTGCCCGGCATGCATGAGGTCAACGCTTGCACCATCACCGCCGATGCGGTGAGCGGCAAGGAGAAACCCCTGCTGACCAACGGCTTGCGCCGCAAGCCCGGCCGCACCCGCCGCGCCGAGCGCGACAGCGAGGGCGACTACCTCCTCAGCAAGGAATCTTTTGTCAGCTGATTTCCCCCAGAATACAATCGCGTCCCTGCTCCATGGCGGAGCAGGGACGCTTTTTGTTCACTTGTACTGGTCCGCGCCCAGTAGCGCCTCGGCCCGACGGATCGCCTCCTCCGTGGGGGTGGGGACGCCCTCCAGCGGGTAGTTGAGGCCGAGCTTCTGCCACTTGCCAACGCCCAGGGTGTGATAAGGGAGAATCTCTACCCGCCGCACCCGGTGCAGCGTGGCGATGAAGGCCGCCATCTGCGTCAGGTCGGTTTCATCATCCGTCACGCCGGGGACCAGCACGTGGCGAATCCACATGGCCTTGCGATTGTCGGAGAGGTAGCGCAGCATCGCCAGGATGTTGGCGTTTCCCTGCCCGGTGAGCTCCCGGTGCAGCCTGTCGGAGAACATCTTGATATCCACGATGAACAGGTCGGTCACGTCTAGCAGCGCGTCAAAGCGGTGCAGCCAATCCGCATCATCCGGGCGGAAGGGCTGCCCGGCGGTGTCGATGCACACATGCACGCCGTCCTTCTTCAGCAGCTGGCAGACCTTGGTCACGAATTCCAGCTGCAGCAGCGGCTCGCCGCCGGAAAAGGTCACGCCGCCGTTGTTCTTCCAGTAGGGCCGGTAGCGCATCAGCTTGCGATGCAGCTCCTCCGGGGTCATCAGGGTGAGGGAGGAGCAGGGCGTCCAGGTGTCGGGGTTGTGGCAGAACTTGCAGCGCAGCGCACAGCCATGCAGGAATACGCTGCATCGCACGCCCGGGCCGTCCACCAGCGCGAAGCTCTCGAAGGAATGGATGCGTCCCAGCAGCTCGCTCAAGGGATGATCCCTCCCTTACATGCGCTCGTGCGCCGAACGTGCGATCACGTCCAGCTGCTGCTCACGGGTCAGGTCGATGAACTTGACCGCGTAGCCGCTCACACGGATGGTGAAGTTGGCGTACTCCTCCTTCTCCGGATGCTCCATGGCGTCCAGCAGCTTCTCCACGCCGAACACGTTGATGTTCACATGATGGGAGGGCTGGTCGAAATAGCCGTCCAGCACCTGCACCAGATTGCTCTGGCGCTCCGTGTCAGAATGACCCAGGGCGTCGGGGTTGATGGTCTGGGTGATGGAGATGCCGTCCAGCGCCCAATGGTAGGGGAGCTTGGCGGCGGAGTTGAGGGAAGCAATCAGGCCGTTCTGCTCCGCGCCGTAGGAGGGGTTGCCGCCGGGGGCGAGGGGCGCGCCGGCCTTGCGTCCGTCGGGGGTCGCGCCGGTGGCCTTGCCGTACACCACGTTGGAGGTAATGGTCAATATGGAGGTGCTGGGTTCGGAATCCCGGTAGGTGTGGTGCTTGCGGATCATGTCGATGAAGGTTTTCAGCAGCCATTTGGCGATTTCGTCCGCCCGGTCATCATCGTTGCCGTAGTGGGGGAAGTCGCCGGTGGTGTCGTAGTCCACCGCCATGCCGTCCGCGTCGCGGATCACGCGCACTCGGGCGTATTTGAGCGCACAGATGGAGTCCACCACATGGGAGAAGCCCGCGATGCCCGTGGCGAAGGAGCGCTTCACATGGGTGTCGATCAGGGCCATCTCAGCAGCCTCGTAGTTGTACTTGTCGTGCATGTAGTGGATCAGGTTCAATACGTTCACGTACAGGCCGGCCAGCCAGTCCAGCATGCGCAGGTAGGCGGGCTTGACCTCGTCCCAGGTGAGATATTCGCCCATCAGGGGGCGGTACGCCGGGCCGACCTGCTTCTTGGAGATCTCGTCCACGCCGCCATTGATGGCGTAGAGCAGCGCCTTGAGCAGGTTCGCGCGCGCACCGAAGAACTGCATCTCCTTGCCGGTCTGGGTGGCGGACACGCAGCAGCAGATGCTGTAATCATCCCCCCAAACGGGCTTCATGACCTCGTCGTTCTCGTACTGCACGGAGGAGGTGAGGATGGAAATGTGGGAGCAGTAGCTGCGGAAGGCGTCCGGCTCCCTGGAGGAATAGAGCACGGTCATGTTGGGCTCGGGGGAGGGGCCCATGTTCTCCAGCGTGTGCAGGAAGCGGAAGTCGTTCTTGGTGACCATGCTGCGGCCGTCCAGGCCGGTGCCACCGACCTCCAGGGTCGCCCAGACGGGGTCGCCGGAGAAGAGCTGCTGATACGCCTTCACCCGGGCAAACTTGACCATGCGGAACTTCATCACCAGATGGTCAACCAGCTCCTGTGCCTCCGTTTCGGTGATGAGGCCAGCTCTCAGGTCGCGCTCGATGTAAATATCCAGGAAGGTCGAGATGCGGCCGACGGACATCGCTGCGCCGTTCTGGGTCTTGATGGCAGCCAGGTAGCCGAAGTACAGCCACTGGAAGGCCTCTCGGGCGTTAGCGGCGGGCTTGGAGATGTCAAAGCCGTACTTTTCGGCCATGACCTTCATGTCCTTCAGGGCGTTGATCTGCTGGCGAATCTCCTGGCGCTGGCGCACCACATCGTCGGTCATGGTGCCGTCGCCGCAGTTGGCGAAGTCATGCTCCTTCTCCGCCATCAGCATGTCGATGCCGTACAGGGCCACCCGGCGGTAGTCGCCCACGATGCGCCCCCGCCCGTAGGTGTCCGGCAGACCTGTGATGATGTGGCTGGAGCGGGCTGCGCGCATTTCGGGGGTGTAGGCCTGGAACACCGCGTCGGAGTGGGTCAGGTGGTATTCGGTGAAGATTTTGATCAGCTCGGGGTCGGGCTCATACCCGGCCTGGCGGCAGGATTCCACCGCCATCTTGATGCCGCCGTAGGGCATGAAGGCGCGCTTGAGGGGCTTGTCCGTCTGCAATCCTACGACCTTCTCCAGGTCCTTCAGATCCTCGCTGATATAGCCCGGCCCATGGGAGGTGATGGAGGACACAACGCTGGTGTCCATGTCCAGCACGCCGCCCCGGGCGCGTTCCTCCTTCTGCAGGACTTGCAGCGCGGCCCACAGCTTGTTGGTGGCCTCCGTCGGCCCTGCCAGGAAGCTCTCGTCCCCGTCGTAGGCGGTATAGTTGGTCTGAATAAAATCGCGGACGTTGACCTCTTCCTTCCACTGGGAACCAAAGAAGCCGTTCCACTGATCGAAATTGTACATGCTGCCGACCTCCTCATGGCGTTGAAACTGGGGGGGATCGTCCGGGCAAGCACCCGGACAGCGATTATTTTAGCACAAGATGTTGTATTATGCAATAGAAATTGCAGCAAGGGCAGTAGGGGAACACCAGGGGATGCAACTTCTTACAGCATCGAAAAATCCGTGCATTTGGCTTATGAATCGACCAAATTAGACAAGAGCGGACGCCTCAAGACAGTAAGCACGCCAAACACAAGATATTGTGGTCGAGTTTTGTCCGTTTTATCCATCCTACCGTCGTGATGCTCGCTACATGAGAAGCGGCGCGCCCGGACATACTCATCGCGACACATCGCGTCAAAACGGAAGGGAGGCTGGGCATGTTACAGATTGTGCTGCTTGTCATTCAGCTGGCGGTGACCCTGGTGGTCGGGGTGTATTTCTTCCGCCAGCTGCGGAAGGAATCGCGAAATGAGCCCGCTGCGCGCCGGGAATCCAGCAGGGAGATGGAAAAGCTGCGGCGCATGCGGGCCATCCGGTTGTCCGAGCCCCTGGCGGAGCGCGTGCGGCCCACGACGCTTGCCGATGTGGTGGGGCAGGAGGACGGCATCCGCTCTCTGAAGGCGATTTTGTGCGGGGCGAATCCCCAGCATGTGCTGATCTATGGCCCGCCCGGTATTGGCAAGACCTGCGCTGCCCGTCTGGTGCTGGAGGAAGCCAAGCAATCCGCCGGAACGCCCTTTTTGCCGGATGCGCCCTTCATCGAGGTGGACGCGACCTGCATGCGATTCGACGAGCGTGCCATCGCGGACCCGCTCATCGGCAGCGTCCACGATCCCATCTACCAGGGGGCGGGCCAGCTGGGCGCGCAGGGCGTACCCCAGCCCAAGCCGGGCGCGGTGACCAGGGCCCACGGCGGCGTGCTCTTTCTGGATGAAATCGGCGAATTGCATCCGGTGCAGATGAACAAGCTGCTCAAGGTGCTGGAGGATCGCCGGGTGATGCTGGAAAGCGCCTATTATGACCCGGAGGACGCCACCGTGCCGCGCCACATCCACGAGATGTTCGAGGAGGGGCTGCCTGCGGACTTCCGCCTGGTCGGCGCGACCACCCGCAGCCCGAACGACATCAGCCCCGCCCTGCGCTCCCGCTGCATGGAGGTGTTCTTCCGCGCGCTGACCCCGGAAGAGGTGGGTGCAATCGCTGCCGGGGCGGCCCAGCGGGCGGGCTATGCCCTGAAGGACCGGGAGGTGGAGACCATCGGGCGGTATGCGGCTTGTGGGCGCGAGGCGGTCAACATCGTGCAGATGTGCGCAGGGCTGGCGCAGATGGAGGGCCGCACCGACATCACCGCCGAGGACGTGAGCTGGGTGGTGAGCAGCGGCCACTATGCGGCCCGTCCGTCCCAAAGTGCGGATACAACCAGCCAGGTGGGTGTTGTCCATGGCCTGGCGGTGCTGGACGGCCACCAGGGCGCACTGCTGGACATGGAGGCCGTCATCACCCCGGGGAGTGGCCAGGTGCATGTGACCGGCATTGTCGAGGAGGAGGAGCTGGGCCAGGCGGGGCATCGGCTGCGGCGAAAATCCACCGCCCGGGGCTCGGCGGAGAATGTCCGCACGCTGCTGGCGGAGATGGGCTATGCCTTGGGCGAGCGGGATCTGCACATCAACTTTCCGGGCGGCGCACCAGTGGACGGCCCCTCTGCGGGCGCAGCGATGGCGGTGGTGGCCGTCAGCGCCATCACGGGCCGCCCGGTGGACGGGCATTGCGCCGTGACAGGGGAGATCACCATGCACGGCGCTGTCAAGGCGGTGGGCGGTGTACCCGCCAAGGTGGAGGCGGCGCGCCAGGCGGGTCTCACCCGGGTGTTCATTCCCAGGGAGAACGATGCGGAAACTCTGCATGCCGCCGGCGTGGAGGTCGTGTGCGTATCCGAAATCGCCCAGGTGCTCTCTTCCATGCTGCTGCCCGGGGAGAGCGCCCCCAGCCACCCCACGTCCCTGCGCCCCGAGCCCATGCCCGCCGCGGCGCTGGGGGAGAATCCACTCCCCGCCGGAACGACCCTGTCATAAATGGAAGAAACCCCTTGCAAAATGCAACAGAATATGTATAATAACCATGCCGGAGGAATCAGCCGGTGTATTTGTGCTACCCTTTCCCATTCAGGAGGTTTCATGGCAAAGAAAAAAACGACCGTGTCCATGCCGGTCCTTGCCCTGCGGGGGCTGATGGTATTCCCGCATATGGTGCTCCATTTTGACGTGGGGCGCGTCAAGTCTGTCGCGGCGCTGGAGGAGGCCATGGTCGGCAACCAGAAGGTCTTTCTGGTGGCCCAGCAGGACGCGGATATCGACGACCCCGCCGTGGAGGAGCTGTGTCGGGTCGGCACGGTGGCCAACATCAAGCAGGTGATGAATCTGCCCGGCGACAGCCTGCGCGTGCTGGTGGAGGGCGAATACCGCGCCGAGCTGGTGGCGATCACCCAGGAGGAGCCCTGGCTGTGCGGCGACATCCGCCGTGTAGAGGAGAAGTGCGCTGCCTCCGAGGTGGAGCTGGCCGCCCTCGTGCGTGCGACGAAGGATTATTTTGAGGAGTATGGCCGCACCAGCCAGCGGGTGTCCCCGGAGATCGTGAATTCTATCCGCGAGGTGGAAGAGGCGGGTCAGATCGCCGACATCATCGCGGCCAATGTGCTGCAGAAGGTGGAGGATCGTCAGCGCATCCTGGAGGAGGCCGACGTGAGCCGCCGCCTGGATACCCTCTGCGGCATCCTGGCCCGGGAGATCGAGCTGGTGGGGGTCGAAAAGCAGGTGCAGGCCCGCATCAAGAAGCAGATCGAAAAGAATCAGAAGGATTATTATTTGCGCGAGCAGATCAAGGCCATCCAGACCGAGCTGGGCGACGCCGACGCCACCGACGTGGAGGAGCTGCGCGAGCGCATGGAGCATACGCCCCTCAATGACGAGGCTCGCCAGCGGGTGGAGAAGGAAATCGAGCGGCTGTCCCGCATGGCGCCGGGCACGCCGGAGGTTGGCATGGCCCGCACCTACATTGAGTGGATCCTGGATTTGCCCTGGGGCAAGTCCACCCCGGACAACCTGGATCTCAAGCGCGCCCGCAAGGTACTGTCCCAGGATCACTACGGCCTGGATAAGGTCAAGGAGCGCATTGTCGAGTACCTGGCTGTGCTGCGGATGAAGCAGGACATGAAGGGCCCGATCCTCTGCTTTGTCGGCCCGCCCGGCGTGGGCAAAACATCCATCGTCCGCGCGATTGCCAAGGCCGTGGGCCGCAAGTTTGTGCAGATGTCCCTGGGCGGCGTGCGGGATGAGGCGGAGATTCGCGGCCATCGCCGGACCTACCTGGGGGCGATCCCGGGGCGGATCATCTCCGGCATCAAGCAGGCGGGCACGATGAACCCCGTCTTCCTCTTTGATGAGATCGACAAGATGAGCCACGACTACCGCGGCGACCCGGCCTCCTGTTTGCTGGAGGTGCTGGACGCGGAGCAGAACAGCGCCTTCCGCGACCATTACCTGGAGCTGCCCTTCGATCTGAGCCGGGTGATGTTCATCACCACCGCCAACAGCGTCGATACCATCCCCGGCCCGCTGCTGGACCGGATGGAGATCATCGAGGTGCCCTCCTACACCGAGGAGGAGAAGCTGCAAATCTGCAAGCGCCACCTGGTGCCCAAGCAGATCGAGGCCCATGGCCTGGCGGCGAAATCCGTGCGCATGACCGATAAGGTGCTGCGCCAGCTGATCGAGGGATACACCCGCGAGGCCGGTGTGCGCACGCTGGAGCGCACCGTCGCCAAGGTGGTGCGCAAGGCTGCCGTCACCATGCTGGACGAAGGCGTCGCCGAGGTCAGCGTGACCCCCGAGGTGCTGCGCGCCTACCTGGGCGCGGCCCGCTATACCCGCGAGATGCCCGAGAAGGAGCCCCGCGTCGGCGTGGTCAACGGGCTGGCCTACACCACCGTCGGCGGTGAAATGCTGGAGGTCGAGTGCCTGACCATGCCGGGCAAGGGGAGTCTCCAGCTGACGGGCAAGCTGGGCGAGGTCATGAAGGAATCCGCCGAGGCCGCCTTTACCTGGGTGCGGGCGCATTCCGCGATGCTGGGCCTGGCAGACGACTTCTATAAGGATCGCGACATCCACATCCACGTCCCCGAGGGCGCGGTGCCCAAGGACGGCCCCTCCGCCGGCGTGACCATGACCACCGCGCTGGTGTCGGTGCTCACCGGCATCGCTGTGCGCCAGGACGTGGCCATGACGGGGGAAATCACGCTGCGTGGCCGGGTGCTGCCCATCGGCGGCCTGAAGGAGAAGTCCCTGGCGGCCTACCGCGCGGGCATCCGGGTGCTCATCATCCCCAGGGAGAACGAGAAGGACCTGGAGGAGATTCCGCCCCATGTGCTCAGCCAGTTCCGCGTGGTGACGGCTGAGGTGATCGAGGATGTGCTCCGGGAGGCACTGGTGAGCATGCCGCTCTCCCGCTGATAGAAGAACAGGAGAACAAACGTGGAAATCAAGCAAGCAGAATTCATCACCTCCATGGCCAGCTATGGCGACTTTGCAGGTCGGGGATTGCCGCAGATTGCCGTGGCGGGCAAGTCCAACGTGGGCAAGTCGAGCCTGATCAACAAGCTGTGCAACCGCAACAAGCTGGCCCGCACCTCCGCCACCCCCGGCAAGACGCGGCTCATCAACGTCTTTGAGCTCAACCGCGCCTTCCACCTCATCGACCTGCCCGGCTATGGCTTTGCCAAGGTTGACAAGCAGGAGAAGGCCCGCTGGGGCAAAATGATGCAGGACTACTTTGAAACGGCGGATGAGCTGCGCCATGTGTTCTGCCTGGTGGACATCCGCCATGAGCCGACCGAGGACGATAAGCAGATGAACGCCTTCCTGCGCCAGATGGGCATCCCCTTCACGGTGATTGCCACCAAGGCGGACAAGGTCAGCCGGGGCGCGCGCCAGAAGCAGTTAGCCCCCATCTGCCGGGCGCTGCTGGTGCAGCCCTGGGAGGTGATCTGCTGGTCCTCGGAGGACGGGACGGGCCGCGAACAGGTGCAAAAGATCCTCGATGACATCCTGGCCGAGCCGGAGGAGATCGTCGAAGGCCCCTCCATGGCGGAGCTGGAGGACGGCGCGCCCATCCGCTACCAGGAGCGTTGACACATCCACGGCGCATGGCGCATATCCTCCCTACCGAGGAGGAATGCCGATGCGCTGTCCCATGACACACCCAGTTCATGTACCCGCGCTATCCTTGCACGAGGCTGCGATGCTCCCCGCGCTGGACGCGCCCGTTAAGCCGCGCCCTGTCCCCGCGCGGCGGCATATGCCTCCCAGGCAGGGATGCATGGCAGGGCGAGCGGTGCTCGGATGCATTAAAAGCGCCCCGACCCAAGGGCCGAAGCGCTGAAGTTTACTTCACAAAGATCTGCGTGGCGTAGATAAAGCCGTTGGGGTCGGTCACGATGCCGATGCCGACCTTCGCCCACGCGGTGGACAGGATGTTGGCTCTGTGCCCGGCCGAGGACATGAACGCGGCTTGCGCCTTGTCCACGCTGGCGTGGTGGGCGATGTTTTCCCCGGCGGCGGCAAAGCCATACCCGAAGCGGCGGAGCATGTCGCCCACGCGGCCATAGGTGGGGGACTCATGGGCGAAATAGACGTTGTCCCGCATGTCCGCGGATTTGATGCGGGCGATGCGGCACAGTTCGGCGTCCAGGATCAGGGGTGCAAGCCCAGCTGTCTGCCTGTCCGCGTTGAGCAAATTGGCCATCTTTTGCTCTTGCGCAGTGATGGACTGTGTAGTATAATCATCCCCCGGAGAGGGCGACTGCGTGGCGGACGGCTTCTGCGCAGGCGGAAGCGTCGGCGTGGGCTGTGGAATTGCGGTGGGATCGCAGATGGGATACTCGCCGATTACGAGGTCGCAGGTGGTATCACAGCTCCAGGAAGTGGCGCACGCATAGCCATCGGTGGGGAATGACCACACGCAGGTGGCGTTGCGATCCCCACAGGTGGGGTTGCATGCCTGATTCACGCTGCAAGCGCCATGCGGGACGGCTGCGGCATATTCCGCCGAGGCTACGCTGACGGTGGTGGCGAGCAGCATCGCTGCTGTAAGGACGGTGTACTTTCTGAACATGCTTGTTCACCTCCGTAGTATTACGATTTTGTTTCAAATCGTGAATTGATCGTAATACAAACAGGGGCGCAGGTCAAGCGAAATGCCATGCGATTGCCAAGGAAAACCATACCAGGTGATGAACCGGACGAACCGGAAAGCATAGGAGGAATCCTCATGATGTTTCAAAAATGCCCCCGCTGCGATCTGAACTATATCACCGCGAGCGAAAAGTATTGCAAGGTCTGCATGCGGGAAATGAAGGGCGGCAGCGGCCATGACGAGATTGAGATGTGCTCGGTGTGCAGCGAGAATCCCGTGCTGCCCGGCCGCGACATCTGCCTGTTCTGCCTCAAGGAGCTGAGCAATCAGGCCAGCAGCAACGCCAATCACGACGACACCAACGACAGCGAGGAGCAGGTCAACACCCGCGCGCTGACCGACCTGGATGATGTGTCCTCCATGGACGAGATTCCCGAGGTGGACAACGACATCCCCGCCGGTGAGTTCGAGAAGATGGCGGGCGAGATCTCCTCCCTGGAAAGCATGCGTGAGGAAGAGGATCAGGAAGACGACGAAGAGGACGAGGAAGACATGTAAGTCCTGAAAAAGCCAGGAGGAACCGGGGGAGGAACGGATATGCGCCTGTTTGCCATCGGTGATCTGCATCTGCCCGGCGGCCAGGAGAAGCCCATGGACGTGTTCGGCGGTCACTGGGAGGGGCATTTTAACCGCATCTCCGCCACCTGGCGCGAGCGGGTGACCGACGAGGACACGGTGCTCATCCCCGGCGACATCTCCTGGGCCATGCAGCTATCGGACGCTGTGCCCGATTTGGCAGCCATCGGCGCGCTACCTGGCCGGAAGATCCTCATCAAGGGCAACCATGACTACTGGTGGGGCGGCATTGGCCAGGTGCGGCGTGCGCTGCCCGCGGGCATGCAGGCCATCCAGCATGACGTGGTGGACGTGGGCTGCGCGGTGATCACCGGCACCCGGGGCTGGAGCTATCCCACGGAGGAAGCGCCCCTCACCCCGGAAGACACGCGCATCTGCAACCGGGAGCTCATCCGCCTGGAGCTCGCCCTGCAATCCGCCGCCAAGGCAGCAAAGGGGCGGCCCATCGTGGTGATGCTCCACTTTCCGCCACTCTACCAGCAGGATCGCGACACGCCCTTCACCCATCTGCTGGCGCAGTACCCGGTGCATACGGTGGTCTACGGGCATCTGCATGGCGCTGGGATACGCGCCGGGTTCACCGGTGCGTCGGGCGGCATCCGCTACCTGCTGACCTCCTGCGATAGCCTGGGCTTCGCGCCGGTCGAGGTGGCGCTGGACTAAAAATTACAGAACGATTACAAATTCTAAATCTTCTGCGAAGAAATTCAAAAAGATCACGGCAGGTGCATCCGACATTGAGTCGGGTGCTTTTTTTTATACAACAGATGGCGGGGAATATCTGTTCTTCCCCCAAATGATGTTACATGTTGTAACAAAAAGATGAAAACCGGCGTAAGATGTCGCATTCCGAAGTTGCCAGGCGCGGCAAAAAAGATGCGAACGAACCCTTGACCTCGCTCGAAAAGTGGTATAAAATGAAAGTAAGTGGGGATTTAAGCCTATTTTGTGAAAAAAGTGGGGTGAGTGAGGGTGGCTGACTTGGAGCAAACGAACGCCGTGCAGGATGTGCCAGCTCATATCAGTGCCGAAGATCAAGCCCTGCTGGACAAATACAGCCGCACCTTCACCGGCACCTTCGCCCACACGCTGGACAGCAAGGGCCGCATGGTGATCCCCCTGGCCTTCCGCGATATGCTGGGCAAGACCTTCACCATCGCCCCGGAGTTCGACTTCAAGTCCATCGCCGTCTACCCCGAGCTCGCCTACGTCCATATGCGCGAGGGCCACGAAAAAGCCCTGCTGGAGGGCGGCAGACCCGAGCGCAAAAAGTACCTCCAGTGGCTGGATGCCTACACCTTCCGCGCCCAGGAGTGCGACGGCCAGGGCCGCGTGCTGCTGCCCGCCCGTCTGCGCCAGATCATTTTGGGCGAGGATAAGGAAGTGGACATCATGGGCACGGGCGACCATCTGCGCATCGCCGTGCGCGTCAAGTGCGACGAGCAGCTGGAGGATTTCATTTCCAATATTGATCGTACCCTGGACCTGATGTAATCACGCATGAAGTATCCGCCATCGGCATACATATGTCATGGATGGTATAGAGGAGGAGTGAGCAATGCTGACCCCGATGCGCAACCGTATGCGCCGCCATACCCGCCCGGCGGGGTATGTCTCCAAATCCCGCAAAGCGGAGGCAGTTGCCTTCAGCCGCCCCGGCAGCCGCGCCTTCTCCTTCACCGGTGAATTCCCCGATATGGCGGATCAACAGGTTGTGGAGACCGCTCCCGGCCGCCGCCAGTATACCGCCCGCCGCGCAAATGGCAGCTATCAGGCCGTCCGCCAGGACGAGCCCCGCCGTATGCCGCCCATCAACCGCTATGGGGTGCACTTTGTCACAGCGCTGTGCATGCTCTTTGCCTTTGTGGTGGTGCTGGGCAGCATCTTTGTGGCGAGGATCGACCAGCGCGCTGAGCTGATGAACCTCATCAGCAGCCGCGAGGCCAGCGTCAGCGAGCTGACCGCCCAGTGCGAGCGCACCCGCAGTGCCATCCAGGCCCAGTCCAACGACGTGAACATCCGCAAGGAAGCGGTGCGCATGGGCCTCATCAGCTCCAAGGGCGTGGCGGTGCATTACCTGGAAGCGCCCAGCGACGCGGTCATCACCACCATGAGGGACCAGTCGGTCATTCAGTCCATCGCCTCGATTTGGGGCAACTGAGCAGCATTGATAAAGCCCACACCGGGGGACTGAGAGGTCACGCTCTTCAGTTCCCCGTTTGGAATTCGCGCGCCATCAGGAGGAGCAAGGCATGCATCCTGAACTGCTGGTACGCAAGAGAATCTGGCTGATGACGCTGGTGCTGGCAGCCCTGTTTCTGCTGGTGATTGGCCGCATCGCCACCTTGACGATACGCGACGCGGAGGCGCTGACGCAGCGGGGCGTTTCCCAATGGACAAAGGCTGGCACGGTCACCGCGCGGCGCGGCAGCATCGTGGATCGCTACGGCCAGGTGCTGGCGATGTCCACCACGGCCTATACCGTGACCGCTGACCCGCGCCTGGTCAAGGACGTCGACGCCTTCCTGGACGCACTTGATCCCATATTGCCTCTTGACCGGGAGACGGCCGCAAAAAAGCTGTCCGACCGCACCAAGGGGTCGGTCATTCTCAAGCGCCAGGTAAACCGCAGCACGGTTGATCTGCTGCGCACGCTCAGACGTGAAGCCTCGCAGGAGGCTTGTTTGTCCGCCCTGTCCTTTGACGAGGACGTGTGCCGCACCTATCCCTACGGCGCGCTGCTCTCCCAGGTGCTGGGGCTGACCAACATCGACTCCCAGGGGCAGTCCGGCCTGGAAAGCCAGTATGATGCGGTGCTCTCGGGCATGGAGGGCAGCTACCTCCGCCAGGTGGACGCGCGCAACCGCGTCTTGCCGGGCACGGAGGGCTGGTACATCCCCTCCCAGGAGGGCAGCACCCTCCAGCTGACCATCGACGCGACCATCCAGGAGATTGCAGAAAAGGCCATGCGCGAATGTGTGGAGGTCAATTCGGCGGAATCGGTGGTCTGCATCGTATCCGACGTGCGCACGGGCGGCATCCTGGCCCTGTGCATCAAGCCGGATTACGACCCCAACGACCCGCCCCGCGCGGACGTTGGCGCCCTGACGGAGCTGATGCGCATCACCGCCATCTCCGACGTGTACGAGCCGGGCTCAACCTTCAAGATCATCACCGCCGCCTCCGCGCTGGACAGCGGGGCCACCACGCCGGAGGATTCCTTCTACTGCTCGGCTAAAATCAAGGTGGATGGCGACACCATCCGCTGCTGGGGACGGCCCCACGGCGCGGAAACTATGGCGGAGGGGCTGAAGAACTCCTGTAACCCCGTCTTTGTGGAGCTGGCCCTGCGCATGGGGAAGGACACCTTCTACCGCTACCTGAACGCCTTCGGCCTGGGCAAGAAAACGGGCATCGACCTGCCCGGCGAATCCGGCGGCATCCTTATCGGGAGCCGCTACGTCAAAACGGTCGATCTGGCCCGAATTGGCTTTGGCCAGTCGGTGGCGGTCACGCCGCTTCAGCTGGCGATGGCCTGCAATGCTGCCATCAACGGCGGCAAGCTAATGAAGCCCCACATCGTCTCTGAAATCCAGGATGAGCAGGGCCAGACCATCCAGCGGTTCAACCCGACGGTGGTGTCCACGCCCATCCGCGCCGAAACCAGCCAAACCCTGCGCGGCTTGCTGGAAAAGGTGGTCAGCGAGGGCGGCGGCAAGAATGCCTACATCGACGGTTACCGCATCGGCGGCAAGACCGGCACCGCCCAGGTGTACAAGGACGGCAAGATCGTCACCAACGTGCACATCGGCTCCTTCTACGGCTTTGCCCCAGCGGATGATCCCCTGATCAGCGTGCTGGTGGTGGTCAAGGAGGCCCATGTGCCCGTCGATTACGGCGGCACCACCGCTGCGCCCTTCGCAAGGCAAATCCTTGAGGAGGCGCTTCCTCTGCTGGGTGTGGAAAAATTTGCCGAAACGGCGCAAAATGTGACCGTTCCCGACATAAAGGGCTTGACGATTTCCCAAGCAAGGCGTACACTGGCAGAGGCAGGTCTGGAAATGCTGGATGACGGCGCCAACGACGTCGTGCTTGACCAGCTGCCGCCACCCGGTGCAACCCTCAAGGAGGGCGGGCATGTGATGGCCTACACCGCCCAGAGCGAAACCCTGACCCCGGAGACGCTGGTGTGCGTCCCGGCCTTGAATGGCCTTTCCGATGTGGACTGCGCCCGGCTGCTACGCCAGCGTGGCTTGCTGCTCTCCATGGCAGGGACGGGGCTGTGCGTCCGGCAGACCCCGGCAGCGGGGGAGTACGTCGCGCCGGGAACCAGCGTTCACATCATATTGGAAGATACACACTGATTGCAGCATCATGCAGGGGCGATGCCCCAAGATAGGAGAATCACCATGAAGCTTTGTACGCTGTTTGAAAAGCTGCCCTACCTGGTGGAAACCCGGGGCAATATGGTCACGGAGATCGCTGCGCTGTGCTCCAACAGCCGGGAAAAGGTGAATCAGGGCTTGTTCTTCTGCATCCCCGGCGCACGCTTTGACGCGCATGATTACGCGCCCCAGGCGGTGGAAAACGGCTGTGTGGCGCTGGTGGTGGATCACTTTGTGAATGTGGATGTGCCCCAGGTGAAGGTCACCAGCGTCCGGGCAGCGATGGCGAGGATGGCCGCGGCTTTCTACGGGCATCCTGCGGACGGCATGCGCCTGGTGGGCGTGACCGGCACCAAGGGCAAGACCACCACCACCTATATGATCAAGTCCATCCTGGAAACCGCCGGCATGAAGGTGGGGCTGATCGGCACCACCGGCAACATGATTGGCGACAAGCGCATCGCCTCCAACTACACCACCCCCGACCCTATTGATTTGCAGCGCGATCTGCGCGCAATGGCGGATGCGGGCGTGCAAGCCGTGGTCATGGAGGTGTCTGCCCATGCCATCGACATGGCCCGCCTGGACGGGATGGAATTCGAGGTGGGCGCATACACCAACCTCAGCCAGGATCACCTGGACTATTTCGGCACGATGGAGAGCTATTTTGAGTGCAAGAAGCGCTTCTTCACCTCCGGCATGGTGAAAAACGCCGTGCTCAACGTGGATGAGGAAACCACTGTCAACATCCTGCGCGACCTGACCATTCCCCATCTGACCTTCGGCATCGCGGCGGCGGCAGACCTGTTTGCCCGGGATATTGAGATCAGCGAAAGCGGCGTGAGCTTCGAGCTGAAGCTCCAGGGCATGCACGCCCTGCCCATCTCGCTGCGCATGACGGGCATGTTCAACGTCTACAACGCCATCGCGGCGGCCAGCTGCGCCATGGTGCTGGGCATCTCCCATGAGGATATCAAGAAGGGCCTGGAGGGCATCGAGAGCGTCCCCGGGCGCATCGAGATGCTGCCCACCCACACCCCCTACCGCATGATCCTGGACTATGCTCACGCGCCCGACGCGTTGGATAACATCCTGCGCACCTGTCGGGACTTCACCCGGGGGCGGCTGATTGTGGTCTTTGGCTGCGGTGGCGACCGGGACAAGGGCAAGCGCCCCATCATGGGCCGCATCGGCGGGGAGCTGGCGGACTATTGCATCCTGACCTCCGACAACCCCCGCAACGAGGACCCGATGGCGATCCTGGCTGCCATCGAGGAAGGCATCCGGGAGACCGGCTGCCCCTATGTGGTGATCGAAAACCGCCGTGAAGCCATCCGCCGCGCGATGGAAATGGGCCAGCCGGGCGACGTGATTGCCCTGTGCGGCAAGGGGCATGAGACCTACCAGGACATCCGTGGCGTGAAGCACCCCTTCGACGAGAAGGTCGTCGTGGCGGAACTGCTGGCGGAGCTGGACGCCGAATAATTGACAGACGAGGTACCAAGTATGCTAAGGATGATTTTTGCACTGATACTCTCCGCCGCCATCGTGCTGTTGACGGGGCCGAAGTTCATCGCCTGGCTGCGCAAATTGAAGCTGGGCCAGACCATCTATGAGCTGGGCCCCCAGTCCCATCAGAAGAAGCAGGGCACGCCCATCATGGGCGGATTGATCATCGCGCTGGGCTGCGTGGCAGCGTTCGTCTTTTGCGGCGCAAAGCTCGGTTCGTGGGATCATATGCTGGCGCTGCTGTTTGTGGCGCTGGGCTCGATGGCCGTGGGCTTTGGGGACGACTGGATCAAGATGGTCAAGAAGCGCCACGAGGGCTTAACCCCCTGGCAGAAGATCATCGGCCAGGTGGCTGTGTGCGTCGCCTTCTCCACCTATTGCTATCTGCACCCCGACGTGGGCAGCAAGGTGATTGTGCCCTTCGTCAACGCAGAGTGGGATTTAGGGCTGTTCTACATCCCGCTGCTGTCCCTGACGGTCCTGTTCATGGTCAACTCCGCCAATTTGCAGGACGGCCTGGACGGCATCCTGTCCTCCGTGACGGCGGTGGGCTGCATCGGCTGGGCGGCGATTGCCCTGCTGGCGGCAACGAGCGCCAAGAACACGACCGTCGCCCTGTTTGCCCTGGCTCTGTGCGGCGCGTGCATCGGCTTTCTGCGCTTCAACCATTATCCCGCGACGGTGTTCATGGGCGATACCGGCTCCATGTTCATCGGCGGCGCGGTGGTTGGCATGGCGATGCTGCTGCGCCAGCCCTTCCTGCTGCTGCTGATCGGCTTCACCATGGTCATGTCCAGCGTGAGCGTCATTTTGCAGCGCTACTATTTCAAGCTCACCCGCAAGCTGACCGGCACGCCCAAGCGGCTGTTCAAGATGTCGCCCATCCATCACCATTTTGAGATGTGCGGCATGAAGGAAACGTCCATTGTGCTGATGTACGCCATCGTCACGGCAGTGCTCAGCGCTGTCGCGGTGCTGTCGGTTGTGCTCTGATTCCAACGCATACCATGAAGGAGGCGCGCAAGCATGCGCAACATCCAGCGTTACAAGGATAAGAAGGTGCTCGTCGTGGGCATGGCCCGCAGCGGCGTTGCGGCGGCGAGGCTGCTTAGCAAGGCGGGCGCAAAGGTCGTGATCAACGACAGCAAGACCGCCGAGGCCCTCGGCGACGCCCTGACCCCACTGCAGGGCCTGGATGTCGAATACGCCCTGGGCTGTCCGGCAATGGCGTGCCTCGAGGGCATCGACGCGATGGTGATTAGCCCCGGCATCCCGGATACCGCCCCCTTTGTCGTGCAGGCAAGGGAGCGGGGCATCTACGTCACCGGGGAACTGGAAATGGCCTATCAGCTGTCCTCGGGCGAGATGGTAGCCGTCACAGGCACCAACGGCAAGACGACCACCGTCTCCCTGCTGGGGGAGATCTTCCGCAATGCGGGACGCAAGACGCATGTGGTGGGCAACATCGGCTACCCCTATTCCGCCGCCGGCTATGACAGCGCGGACGGCGACATGTTCGTCTGCGAGGTATCCTCCTTCCAGATGGAAACGGCGGAAACCTTCCACCCCCGCTGCGGCGCGCTGCTCAACATCACCGAGGATCACCTCAACCGCCACGGCACCATGGAATGTTACACCCAGACCAAAATGCGCATGTTCCAGAACATGACGGCGGAGGATGTGGCAGTCTTTAACGCGGATGATCCCGCCCTGGATGCGTGCATTGCCCAGGTACACGCCCGGGTGATGCGCTTCTCCCGGCAGCGGGAGGTGGAAAACGGCGCGTTTGTCCGGGACGGCGTCATCATGACCCGATTTGCGGGCGTGGAGAGCGCCATCTGCCCGACGGAGGAGCTGTACATCCCAGGGCCGCATAACCTGGAAAACGCCCTGGCGGCAGCCTGCGTGGCAACAGCCTGTGCCGTACCTGCGCAGGTGATCGCCCATACCTTCCGCACCTTCCAGGGGGTGGAGCACCGCATCGAATTTGTCCGGGAGCTGGAGGGCGTGCGCTACATCAACGACTCCAAGGGTACCAATGTGGACTCCACCATCAAGGCTATCCAGACCATGAACCGCCCCACGGCCATCATCCTGGGTGGCTATGACAAGCATTGCGACTTCACCCCCATGGTGAAGGAGATGCTGGCCTCCGATTATATCCGGGAGGCGGTGCTCATCGGCGTCACGGCGGATCAGATTGAGCGTCAGTGCCGGGAGAATGGCTATATGCACCTCCACCGCGCCGCGACGCTCAAGGACGCCATCGACCAGTGCCGCGCCCTTTCAGGCGATGGTTGGAACGTGCTGCTCAGCCCGGCCTGCGCCTCCTTCGACATGTTTTCGGACTACGAGGCCCGGGGGCGCATCTTCAAGGAGCTCGTCAACGAATTGAAATAACCCTGCAGCCTTTGCGCTTTTTCACAGAAAGGAGCAGCCATGCTCGGTCAGGAAAGCGCACCAAAGAGGCTCATCAAGGCACTCACGCGCAGACGCAATCCTGTGGATGGCAGCTTGGTGATCATTCTGATCCTGCTGCTGTCCGCGGGATTGCTGGTTCTGTTTTCAGCCACTTATTACAGCGCGTCCACCAACCGGCTGTCGGAGGTGACCAAGCAGCTGATCGGCATCGCCCTGGGCACGGTGGCCTGCTATGTGACCAGCCGCGTCCCGTATCGCTTCTGGCGGCAAACCTGGGTGGTGGTCACGGGATTGGCGGTCTCGGCGGTCTTGCTGATCCTGGTGATCATCCCTGGCGTGGGCGTATACATCAACGGCTCGCGCCGGTGGCTGAGCCTGGGCGGGCTGTCCTTTCAGCCCTCGGAACTGGCTAAGTTCGCCATCGTGCTGTACATGGCCACGGTGCTCTCCTATTCAGGGCCGCGCATCCGCTGCCTGTGGACGGGCATCGTGCCCATGCTCATCGTGCCGGGCGTCACCTTTCTCCTCATCCTGGAGCAGCCCAACCTGTCCACCGCTGGCTCGATCATGATCGTCAGCCTGATCCTGATCATCATGGCCGGGGCGAGATGGCGGCATATCCTGCTGATGCTGGTGGGCGGCGTGGCGGTGGGCGGCTTCTACGCCTGGTCAGAGCCCTACCGGCGGCGGCGCCTGCTGTCCTTCCGCAATCCCTTTGCGATGATGAGCGACGAGGGCTACCAGCTCTCCCAGTCCCTGATCGCGCTGGGCTCGGGCGGGCTCTTCGGCATGGGTCTGGGGCAGGGCAAGCAGAAGTTTGCGTATCTGCCGTACCCGGAGTCCGATTTCATCTTCGCTATCGTCGGCGAGGATTTCGGGCTGGTGGGCTGCGCGGCGGTCGTTGCGCTGTTTGCGCTGTTCGTCTATGCCGGGCTGCGCATCAGTCTCGCCTGCCCGGATCGCTACGGCTGTCTGCTCGGCGCGGGCATCACCTCGATGATCGGCCTGCAGGCGTTCATCAACATGGGCGTGGTGACGGGCATCCTGCCCACGACCGGTCTGCCGCTGCCCTTTTTCAGCGCGGGCGGCACGTCGGTGAGCATGATTATGGCGGCGGTGGGCATTTTGCTGAGCATATCCCGGACGGGCGGACGGGCGATTGTGCCGCGGCGCACAGCGCGGGAAAACGCGGGAAGCGGAGGAAAACAGCCATGAGACACAGAAAACGCAGCAAGGCTTCTGCGCAGACGCTGACCATGACCATCGTGCTGCTATGCATCCTGGTCGTTTTCATCGTTTTGGCGTGCAGTCAGGTGTTCGTCGTCCGCGACATTATGGTGGTTGCCAACAGGAACCTGCTTGCGGAAGAGGTGATCACCCAGAGCGGCGTCAAGATTGGGGACAATCTGCTCAGCATCTCGGCGGCGCAGCTGAAGAAGAACCTGGAAAAGAACCGCTATATCGAGTACAGGGGACACAGCTTTGATTACCGCGGCAGGCTGACCATCACCATCAATGAACGCCTGGGCATGGCGGTGGTCAACGTGCTGGGGCTGTACTATGTGCTGGACGATTCGGGCATGGTGCTCGAGTGCGCGGGCAGCGCATACCCGGTTTCGGTATCCGGCCCGTATGTGGTGGGCTTTTCGCTCATCAGCAACGCTCAGGTGACGGTCGGGGACATGCTGCCCGTTCGCGACGCCTCGCAGCTTGAGGCGATGAAAAAGGTGCTGGACGAGCTCGACCGGACAGGCATGCTCGCGAGCGCTTCCGAATTGAGCGTCAAGAATCTGGATAACCTGTTTTATACCACCCGGGACGGAACGAAGGTCGAGCTGGGGGATGACAGGAACCTTCATACGAAGCTGCTGATCGCCCGCGAGGTGCTCGCTATCCGGGAGCCGATGGGCGATCTCATGGGGGCGAAGATCGACGTATCCGCGGGCACCAACGCGCACTACATCCCCGCGAATCTGCCCACGCCCACGCTGGTGCCCACGGCAACGCCGACGATTGACCCGTCTGCGACGCCGGGACGGTGAAAAAACGGGGCAAAACCGGACAAAATTTGCTCAAGTGGCTTGAAAGAAAAGGCATAATGGGTTACAATAAACTCGCATAATAATAGCAAATAAGATGATATCTTCCGCCCTTTTGGGCGAATTTGCATGCGGGCAGACAGGAGCATGATATCGTATGATGAAAAAAGCGACGGCGGTTCTGGACCTTGGTACGTCCAAGGTGCTGGTATTGCTTGCAGAAGAGAGCGCTTATCAGAAGGTGACCATCACATCTGCGGGCATGGCGCAGTATGACGGCTTCATGAATGGCGAATGGAATTCGCCCGGTGACGTGACCGACGCGATCGCCAGCGCGATTGAAGCGGCCGAAAACAAGGTCGGCACCCGCATCCGCGACGTGTACGTCGGCGTGCCGGGTGAATTTGTGCGCGTGTATGTGATCGAATCGAGCGTCGCGCTGCAGGGCGCGGATCCGAAGGTCACCAGCGCGGACGTTGAGAAGCTTCAGCGCCAGGCGACGGAGATGCTTGACCGTCCGACCGGCGTGATCATCCACCGCAGCCCGGCCTGGTTCAAGGTCGACGGCGGGCAGAAGACGCTGGAGCCGGTCGACCAGAAGGGCTCCACGCTCGAAGGCATGATCGGCTTCGTGCTGGCGGATCAGTTCTTCATCAACGACGTGACGGAGCGCCTGCGCGAGCTGAACATCGAGGTGCGCGGCTTCTTCTCCACCTCCGTGGGCGAGGCCATGCAGATGATTCCGTACGAGGAGCGCGACCATACGGCGATTCTGGTGGATGTCGGCTACCTTTCTACCGAGGTCATGGCGGTCGAGGGCGATGCGCTCGTCTGGCAGAAGGTGCTTCCGGTCGGCGGCGCGCATATCACGCTCGACCTGACCTACGGGCTGGAAAAGCCGTTTGAGGTGTGCGAGAAGATCAAGCGCGGCTACACGTTCAACGCGCCCAAGAACACGCAGATCGAGGTGCTGGGCGAGGACGGGCAGACGGAAAGCTTCTCCGGCGAGGAGATCAGCATGATCGTGGACGCCCGTGTGGACGAGCTGCTTGAGATGGTCGAGGACGCGATCAAGAAGAGCGGCATCCGTCTGGGCAACTGGTCGAGCATCTATATGACCGGCGGCGGCCTCATGCCCATGGCGGGCGCGAGGGTGTACGCGGCGGGCAAGCTTTCGCACAATGTGCGCGAGGCGGCGACCAAGACGGTCAAGCTCAAGCCGGCGCAGATTTACGCCAGCGGCAGCGGCCTGCTCGAGCTGGTGTACAACACCATCGAGATGGAGGAGCAGGACGAGGGACTGCTGGATCGCATCAAGCGGATTTTCCGCAGGTAAGCATCCGGCGGACAGGTCGGGGCTTATCGGAGAGCTTTACATAACAAACCGGCATGATGCCGGTTGCATCACCGACAAAGTTTCGTAAATCATGAAGCTCTGTGCCCGAGAACGACACTGTGCGGAAGGATTTACATAACAGAAGGGGGATTTTCCTGTGTTTGAAATTGAAATGGACGATCGTCCGGCAGCTTCCATCAAGGTCGTAGGCTGTGGCGGCGGCGGCGGCAACGCCCTCAATCGCATGGTGGATTGCGGCGTGACCGGCGTTGACTTTATCGCGGTGAATACCGACGTTCAGGCGCTGCGCACCAGCAAGGCGGCTACGATGATCCAGATCGGCGAGAAGCTGACCAAGGGTCTTGGCGCGGGCGCTACGCCGGAAATCGGTAAGAAGGCTGCGGAGGAGAGCCGCGAAGAGATTGCCAACGCGCTCAGGGGCGCGGATCTGGTGTTTGTGACCGCCGGTATGGGCGGCGGCACCGGTACGGGCGCGGCTCCGGTTGTGGCCGAGATTGCCCGCGACATGGGAATCCTGACCATCGCCGTCGTAACCAAGCCGTTTGCCTTTGAGGGCAAGACCCGCATGCGCAAGGCGGAGGCGGGCATTGACGAGCTCAAGCAGCGCGTGGATACGCTGGTGGTCATCCCCAACGAGCGTCTGCTTCAGGTCTGCCCGAAGGGGACGTCCTTCAAGGGCGCGTTCAACTTCGCGGACGACGTGCTGCGCCAGGGCATTCAGGGCATTTCCGACCTGATCTCCCAGACCGGCATCATCAACCTGGACTTCGCGGACGTCAAGGCCGTGATGGAGTCCGGCGGCATGGCGCACCTGGGCATCGGCATCGGCAAGGGCGAGAAGGCCATGGCCGACGCCGCGCAGAACGCGATCTCCTCTCCGATGCTGGAGACGAGCATTGATGGTGCGCGCGCGGTGCTCATCAACGTGACCTGCAACTCCAACTGCTCCATCGTGGACATCAACGATGCGGTGGAGATGATCACCGCCGCTGCGGACAGCGAGGCCAACATCATCTTCGGCGCGAGCATCGACGACGCGCTCGAGGACGAGGTGAAGATTACCGTCATTGCGACCGGCTTTGAGAAGGTGCCCTTCCCGCCGCGCACGTCCACGCAGGACCGTCCTGCGTCCCTGCCGAGCCAGGCCGCGTATGTGCCGCAGACGGCCGGGTATCAGGCGCCCACCTATCAGCCGCGCAGCTACGCCCGCTATGACGCGAATTACGCGCCCGTGAACGGCGGCTATGCGCCGGTGCAGGGCGGCGTTCCGGCCGGTGAGCCGGAGGTTCCGGCGTTCCTGAACAGCGAGCCTGTGCCCGCCGCCGGTCAGCGCGTATCGCCGTTCGCGGCGATGCCGGAGAATCAGCCGGCCGCTCCGACGCAGGAGAAGCAGGATGAGGCGCGCGGCCCGCGCTCCTTCATGGACGGTATCCCCGCCTACATGCGCCGCAAGTAAACCGGCATGATGCCGGTTGCATTTCCGACCAAGTGATGCAAGTCCCATTGCCTTGAGGCCGAGTCCGAAGCTTTGCAGAGGGACTTACAGAGTAAGCATATAGCAATGAAAGGGGGTTCGCCTCCCTCCGGGGGTGAACGCCCTTTTCTCTACGGCGAGCGAATCGGTTTTTGCATGAAAAAACCCGCCAGCTCCAGCCGGCGGGTCGCGCGGGTT
>JAQXLU010000125.1 GCA_029012285.1 Clostridiales bacterium
GGGCGCTGTAAATGTAGCTGCCGTCGTCGCCCTCGATGCGCAGGGAGTTGTAGGGGCGACCCTCGATCTCCTTGTTGGTGGAGTAAGCGGGGATGAAGTTGCCATTCTCGTCCTTCACCGCGTCGCCCTTGGCGCTCTTGACCTGATACCACAAATTGGGGTTGTTGGTGATGCCCTGGATGTCCTTGGTTTCCACCCAGGGGTAGATCACCTGGATGCCGGTTTCATTCTGCCAGGCCTGGATGCGGTCAAACTCGTCGTAGCTCAGGGTCAGGTAGATGTTGCCGATCTCGTAATACTTGTTGTTGCGCAGCACATAGCTGTGGGTCTCGGTCACCTTGCCGCGCTGCTTCACGGTCTTGACCGTGTCGTTCACGATCCGGATGACGGGATCCATGCCGGTTTCCTGGGCGATGCCGCGCCAGTAGTCCATGGAGGCGTCGTTCTGGCTGTCCCGGGTGATGCCGCCGTCCAGGATGCCGATGCCCTTTTCCGCCACGCTGCGCACGAAGGGCGGCGTATTGGTGTAGAGCTTGTCCATGTGCTTCACGCTGTAGATGGAGATCATCGGCGAGAAGATGGCGAAGAGCACCAGCAGCAGAATGATGTAGGCCGCCACCACGGAGGACTTGTTCTTCTTGAAGCGCAGCAGGGCGTCCGCCATATAGCCACGCGCCTTGGTTTCCAGCTTTTTGTCCTTAAGCTCCGCATTGAGCTGCGCAAAGGCGAACTTCTCTTGCGGAATATGCTGATATTGGTTGTTTTCCATTGATGTCAACATCCTTTCCGTCAAGATTACTTCTTGGAGCCCATGCGGATACGGGGGTCGATGAAGCCGTAGGAAATATCTACCACGATGCCGGCCAGCAGACCGATGGCGGTGTAGAACACCGTCAGCATCATGAAGATATTATAGTCACGGCCGTTGATGGAATTCAGGTACAGCGCGCCAACGCCGGGCACGGAGAAGATCTTCTCAATGACCAGGGAGCCGCCCATGATGCCGATGAAGTTGGAGAACACCGCAGGCAGAATGACGACCATGCAGTTCTTCAGCGCGTGGCGGACGGTGGCCTGGCGGCGGGTGAGGCCCTTGGTGCGCGCCAGGAGCATGAACTCGCTGGTCAGCACCTCAGTCAATTCCGCACGGGTGGTACGGGTAAAGCCGGCGATTGTGCCGAAGGAGAGGCTCAGCACGGCGGGCAGCATGGACACGAACACGCTCCAGTCCAGGTAGCTGCGGCCCTTGAGCGGCTCCATCAGGAAGGGCAGCCAGCCGAGCTTGAAGGACAGGATGTACTGGATCAGGAACGCGTAGACGAAGGAGGGCACGGAAATGACCACCATCGTCAGCGTGGAAATGGTATGGTCAATCCAGGTGTTCTTCTTCAGGGCCGCGATGATGCCCAGGATGATGCCGATCGGGATGCTCAGCACGATCGAATACAGGTTGACAATCATGGTCGCGGGCAGCTTGGACACAAACATCTTCGCCACGTCCTGGCCGAAGTACAGCTTGTCAGACACGCCCCAGTCGAACTTGGTGAAGATGTTCTTCAGGAAGATCCAGAACTGAACCATGTAGGGCTTGTTGTAGCCGAACGCTTCGCGCTGGGCCAGCACCACCGCCGTGTGCGGGTCCTCCGGGGGGAGGGCCACCGGCGGAAGCATTCTGACAAGAACAAAGCACATCAGGGTGATGATGAACAGCGTCATCATCATCAGCGCGAGTCTTTGCAGGGTGTACTTGAACATAGGCGTCAATCCTTCCAATATCCAGCAGGGAGATGCCGGTACAGTTACTCACGCCCATGTTTCATATCGTATGCAACACAGGCAATCTGCTTTTTTGACGGTAATCTGCATTTTTCGCATATTACAGCCAAAAAAACAGACTTACGCTCATAGGCAACCAAAGGGTATACCGGGTTTTGACGCCCGGTATACCGCTTTGGTATGGATTTCCAGCACTGCCCTTGGGGGCAGATGAGGAATTAGTAGGTCAGCACGCCGTCGGGCTGGCTGTTGACGAAGTCGGCCCACTCGGTCTCGTTGTAGTTATACTTCATGTAGGCGATGCCGCCGCGGCCCATGACGGGGTTGTACTCCTCCACCACGTAGAACACCTGCTGGCTCAGCAGCGCAGCGGAAGCGTCCTGCAGCATGGGGATGTAGTCATAGGTGCCCAGCACCTTGGTCTCGATGCCGGCCAGGATGTCCAAGCGCTCCTCAACGGTGGCGTTGCCATCGCCGAAGTTGTACTCCTTGCCGTTGACGGTGATGGTTGCACCGTTCAGCGCGTCAGACCAGTTGCGGAGGTTGGTGGTGATTTCCTCGCCGCCGATGGTCAGGGTCAGATCCACGGTGGTGGCATCGAACCACTTGGCATCGTACTGGTAGGAGGGGTTGACGTACAGGTCGGACAGGCCATAGGGGTTCATGGTAGCGCCAGACCAGCCAGCCAGCACGGTGTCGGACATACCGGACTTGATCTTGTTGGACCAGTCGGTGCCGTAGGGAGCGGACTCGTAGATCTCGATCTTGCCCTCGAAGGGAGTGCCGACGGTGACCTCAGCCAGCTTCTCGTTCAGGTAAGCGATGGTGCGAACCATGAAGTCGGAAGTGGCGGAAGAGCAGTACTCGATGCGGACGGTCTGGTCGGAGATGCCGTCGTTGTCAGCGTCGGTGATGTAGCCGGCAGCAATCGCCTCGTCGAAGGCCTGCTTGAACAGCTCCTTGGCCACCACGGGATCGTAGCCGGTGATGGAATCAACAGCCTCGTCCAGGGAAGCGTAGGCGGACACGTCCACAGAGTAGAAGTCGCACAGCGCCTTCTTGGCCTGGTCGGTGTCGCGGTAACGGGCGCCGGTCTCAGGATCGTAGATGTACTTGGTGCCGATCAGGCCGTAGCCGCCGGAACGGGCGGGGCTGATGGTGGCAGCGAACAGCTCCTTGTCGTAGGCCACAGCGAAGGCCTTGCGGAAGGAGGTCAGGGTCATGGTCTGCAGGTCGTACTTGGTGGCGTCGAAGTCACCATTGGCCTCACGGTCGTTGATAACGTCCTTGTAGCCGTTGAAGATCAGGAAGAAGATGGTCTCAGCGGGGGTGAAGTGGATGTACTCGGAGTTGCGGTAGGTAGCGAAGTCCGCAGCCTGCAGGCCGTAGCCCATCAGCTGACCCTTGAGGAACATCATCTTGCGGGTATCGGCTTCGGCAACCACCTGGGTGTCGATCTCGGTGGTCATGTACATGTCGTAGGTCTCGCCGTCGACGGGATCAACATACACATGCTTGCCATCGGTGTAGCCCCACCAGTTTTCGTTGCGCACGAAATGCATGGACTTGTCGGCCTCGTAGGAAGCCAGCTTGTAGGGGCCGTAGGACTTGGTGGTTTCCACAGAGGTGTTGTAGGTGGAGGTCCAGCCATCGCCGGTCTGCTGCAGGCAGGCATCGTACATGTCAACGTCAACAATCCAGTTGCCGCTCAGGTTGTACAGCAGGTAGAAGCCCTTCAGGGACTTGCCCAGCACCAGGGTAATGGAGTATTCGTCGTTCTTCAGGATGCCGACGGTTTCCCAGGGCATCACATCATAGGTCTTTTCGTAGGAAACGTAGTAGCCCAGCTGCTCCCAGGTCTCGTTGCCCCAGGTGTCGGAGTTGGTGAACACGAACAGAGCCGCCAGGGTCTCGTCGGTCACGGGCACGAAGCCATTCTCGTCCGCCACAGCACTCAGAACATCCCAGCAGTTCTCACCGGGGATGTAGCCGGCGCCCTGGTAATCAGCCAGAGAGTCGCTGCCGCCCATCCAGGCATAGGCCTCCTGCAGACCCAGGAAGCAGGGATAGCCATCAGGGGTGGTGTACTTGCCGTCCTCGCCCTTCACCAGGTCAGCGATGGCATAGGCCATGGTCTCGCCGTCGGCGGAGTTGGCATTCTTGACGGTGTTGCCACCCTTGGAGTACGCTTCGGCGCCCGCGATGCAGAAGTCGCCGGAGTAGTAGTCGGTGGCGCGGTAGTTAATCAGCTTGGGATCCAGCAGGCGCTTGAGGGACTCCACATAGGTGTCCGCATTGATGGGGGTGCCATCTTCCCAAGTGCAGGCGGGATTCAGCTCGATGGTGTAGGCGTAGCCGGAGGTGGCGGACTCGGGAATGTTGAATTCCGGATGCTCAGCCTTGATCTTTTCGGTCACGTCCACGGGCTCAGATGCGGCCATTTCGGGCACGATCTTGTAGCCGGTGTAGGGCTCCTTGCCCTCCACGGGGTTCAGCTCATCGTTGAAGATGAAAGTGTACAGACCGGAACGCAGGAAATCAGCGGGATAAGCGTCATCCGTGGTCTGATAGGTATGGGGATTCCAGTTGGTCGCCAGGGTCGTCACGGAATCCTTGTAGATAAAGGATTCAGCGGCATCCTCGGCGACGGCCAGGCAAGGCAGAACCATTGCCAGCGCCAGCACAAAGGCCAGAATCTTCTTCATGGGAACTCCTCCTTCATCAATTCACGCATCTTATAGATGCGTTTCTACCATTATAGTTGTTTCGCTTTCCCGTTGTCAAGCAGAAAAAACACATGCCTGTGCATTTTGCGCAGGGAATTCCTTCATTTACACATTCGAAATCGGTTTCGTTTCGCGCGATGCTGCATTTATGATTGTACTTCAATTGTATTTTTTCTGTATACAGTTTTTGTACTGTACAGCGCGTGGCTTCCACTGTATTATACAAGGTTAACGTCTCATATTCCGCTCCCGCCTGTGGGCCACAGAGGGGATACCAGCCTCCGTGAGCGCTGAAACAGGCAATTTATGGCAGCAAAAAGGCCCCGCGCTGCGGAGCCTTCAAGGCTACTTGTCCGTGATAAAATCCTCCACCTGATGGAGCTTGATAAAGTAATCGTCCCCGAACACCTCGTGGAGCTTTTCTTCCGTGTTGAACTCATCGGAGGTGATCCACCTGGAATGCCAGGTCATGAACCACAGCCAGGGGGCATGCTCGGCCTCCATTTGGGCGCGGGAGGGAATCTCGCCGTTCTCGTGGTAGCAGATGGGCATGCCTTGCGGGGCGATGGCGGCGCATTTTCGGTAGAGCTCGCCCTGTGCGCCGCCCTTGTAGCTGTCGCCGCCCAGGATGTCCACCACATCGTCGCCAGGATACCAGGGGGCAAGGTCGCCGGGGGCGTCGGAATAGCCCAGCACCCAAATGAGGTTGTTCAGGGTGTGGACGCGGGTGTAGCGGTCGTACATCAGCCGCCAGAGCCGAATGAAATTCGCTTCGCCGCCGCGTCCCCACCAAAACCACTTGCCGTCAAATTCATGGAAGGGCCGCCACAGCACGGGTATCCCCCGCTGCTGAAGCTTTCGCAGATACGGCACGGCGCGATCCATGCCGCGCAGGAGCTCGTCATACGCAGCTGTGCCGGGGGTGAGGGCCTCATCCCAGTTCAGGTCATGCTGCTGGGACTCGGGGTAGCCGGAGGCAAAGTCCGGCCCGGTATGCCAGCAGATGGTGACGATGCCACCCCGGGCGTGCCAGTCGATGGCGCGGCAGACGCAGCCCTCAAAGTCGTTGCAAATGAAGTCCAGCCCGCGGATGGCCGGCAGAAACCCGGTCTTGTCCAGCAGGTAGCGCATTTCCTGCTCAAAGCCTTGGTAGCCGGATTCCATCTGTCCGGTCAGGCAAGCCTTGCCCTGCAAGGCGCAAAGATACGCATACAGGCGGACGGCTTGTGGCATGGCGTGGGGATTGCTCAGGTGTCGCATGGTTGACCCTCCCTGGTTTTTCACCAGTATATCAGGTTTACAGCCTGTCAGGCAACAGGGAAATTGAGCGCATCAGAGCAGATTCGCCTTTTGCAGCCGGGCCTTGAGGAGGTTGCCGCCGCTAACCACCAGGAGGATCTTCAGCGCATCCCCGGGCAGGAAGGGCAGCACGCAGGCGCCCAGCGCCACAGGCAGGGTCTTGCCCGTCTGGTAGACGAACCAGGCCGTGCCGATGATGTAGAGCAGCGCCGTTGCGCCCGCCAGGGCAGCGGCTTGCAGGGTGCGCTTGTTCGTCCGAGCGCAGAAATAGCCGCAGATCGCCGTCATGGGCAGGAAACCGACCAGGTATCCGCCCGTCGGCCCGGCCAGCACGCTCATGCCCGCGCGGAAGCTGCTGAAGACCGGCAAGCCCACCAGGCCCAGCAGCAGATACACCGCGCAGCACAGCGTGGAGCGGCCAGCGCCCAGCAAAAGCGCGATGAGCATCAGCACCCCCGAGGTCAGGGAGATCGGCACCGGGCCGATGGGTACAGCAAGGGGCCCGCACACGCACAGAACAGCCGTCAGAACAGCCACCAGGGTCAGGGTTTTGGTAGACACAGCAATCGTCTCTTTCGCAAAATAATCGCGACCATTATAGCATTCAGAAAGCCTGTCTGTCAATGCATGAACAGCACAAAACAGGATATGCTCTCATAAGAAAAAGGAGACCGCCATGCAGTATGTGATTCTTGTTGTCCTGCTGGGTTGGACAACCTGCGCCTGCCGGTGCATCCGCCGCAATCCTCGTACATACAGGCGCTATGCCTGGATGCTGGGGCTGCTCATCGCAGGAGCAATGCTCATCCAGGAGGGGGTGCTGCTCCGTGCCGGTTTGCTGACCTGGGCCACCGGACTGCCCCTCCACCTGTGCAGCCTGATGGGCGTGCTGACGCTGCCCATGCTGCTCACCCGATGCCGCACGCTGGTCAGCGCGGCGCTGTACCTCGGCGTCCCCGGCGCTGTGCTGGCGCTGGCTTTCCCTGCGGTACTGCCTACCCCCTGGCCCATCCTCACC
>JAQXLU010000126.1 GCA_029012285.1 Clostridiales bacterium
AGAAATCTGCCGCTGTCAGCCGTCAAGTCCCTTGACAATCGCCCAAAACTGTGGTAATAATATCACATGCAATGAAGGAAAGAGTACCTTGCTTTGTGCACGCGTCAGAGAGCTGCGGCAGGTGAAAAGCAGCCGGCACGGGCAGGGGAACATGGCTCCGGAGCATCATGCCTGAACAATGCCCCAGTGATGGCTGGGGACAGTAGGGTGTGACGGGTCGCGCCGTTATCCGTATGCGAAGCGATAAATCAGGGTGGCAACGCGGAATTTTCCGCCCCTCACGAACCGAGGGGCGTTTTTGTTTGCCCCGATTTGAAGGAGGTTATCCCCATGTGCAACGAATGCAAGAAGCCCTTCTACATCACCACGCCCATCTACTACCCCAGCGACAATCTGCATATCGGCCATGCTTACTGCTCCACCGCGGCGGATTCGATGGCCCGCTTCAAGAAGCTGACCGGCTATGATGTGTTCTTCCTCACCGGCACCGACGAGCACGGCCAGAAGATCGAGCGCAAGGCCGCCGCCAAGGGTGTGACGCCCAAAGCGTATGTCGATCACATCGTCGCGGGCATCAAGGAACTGTGGAAGCTGATGGACATCGAATACGACGATTTCATCCGCACCAGTGATGACCGCCATGTTCAGACCGTGCAAAAGATCTTCAAGCAGCTCTACGATCAGGGCGACATCTATAAGTCCGAGTACGAGGGCTTGTACTGCACCCCCTGCGAGTCCTTCTGGACCGAGCTCCAGCTCAAGGACGGCTGCTGCCCCGACTGCGGGCGTCCCGTGGAAAAGACCCGCGAGGAAAGCTACTTCTTCCGCCTGCAGAAGTATGCGCCCTGGCTCATCCAGTACATCGAGGAGCACCCCGACTTCATCCAGCCCGCCTCCCGCGCCAATGAGATGATTAACAACTTCCTCAAGCCCGGCCTGAACGACCTGTGCGTCAGCCGCACCACCATCAAGTGGGGCGTGCCGGTCACCTTTGACCCTAAGCATACCGTGTATGTGTGGATCGACGCGCTGTCCAACTACATTTCCGCCCTGGGCTATGGCACGGAGCACGACGAGCGCTACCAGAAGTACTGGCCCGCTGACGTGCACCTGGTCGGCAAGGAGATCGTGCGCTTCCATACCATCATCTGGCCCATCATGCTCCACGCGCTGAATCTGCCGCTGCCCAAGCAGGTATTCGGCCATGGCTGGCTGGTCATCGACGGCAAGAAGATGGGCAAGTCAGTGGGCAATGTGGTTGACCCGGTGGTGCTGTGCAACCGGTATAGCTCCGACGCGGTGCGCTACTTCCTCATGCGCGAGATGCCCTTCGGCTCTGATGGCGAGTTCACCCTGAAGGCCATGCTGACCCGCATCAACTCCGACCTTGCCAACGATCTGGGCAACCTGGTGTCCCGTACCGTGGCGATGATCGAGAAATACTTCGGCGGCGAGATTCCCGCCATTGACCTGGTGGATGAGGCCGTCGATGCCCCCATTTGGCAGGAGGCAGAGGGCCTTTCCGCCAAGGTGGATGGCTATGTCAACGCCTTCCAGTTCTCCAATGCTTTGCAGGAGATTTGGAAGCTGATTGGCGATTGCAACAAGTACATCGACGTGACCCAGCCATGGGTGCTTGGCCGCAGCGAGGAGGGCAAGCCCCGTCTGCGCACGGTCATGTACACCCTGGCGGAGTGCGTCCGCCGCGTGGCTGTGCTGGTCGGCTTCGTGATGCCCCGCACGCCCGAACGTATCTTCCAGCAGCTGGGCGTGACCGACGATGCGCTCAAATGCTGGGATTCCCTGGGCAAGGCGTTCCCCGTGCTCACCCCCGGTCTGATGGTGAAGAAGGGCGAGGCGCTCTTCCCCCGCCTGGATGTGCAGAAGGAGATCGAGCGCGACCAGCCTGCAGAGGAAAAGCCCGCCAAGAACGCCGGCAAGCAGGAAAAGAAGGAAGAAAAGAAGCCTGAGAAGAAGCACGAGGAGCCGACCTACCCCGAATCCATCGACATCGACACCTTCTTCCAGTCAAAGATTCAAGTTGGCCGTGTGCTGGAATGTACCGCCGTGCCCAAGTCCAAGAAGCTGCTGCAATTCCGCTTGTCCTTCGGCAAGGATGGCGAGCGCACCATCCTCAGCGGCATCGCTCAATACTATCCCGATCCGGCGGCGCTGGTGGGCAAGCAGATCGTGGCCATCACCAACCTCAAGCCCCGCATGATGATGGGCATCGAGTCCCACGGCATGATTCTCTCCGCCGTGGACGACGAGGGCAATCTGCGTCTGGCCTCCGTGGGCGATGGCGTGGCAGACGGTGCGCTGATTGGCTGATATGCAGTACGAATTGTTTGATTCCCACTGCCATGTTGACGATCCCAAGTTCGACGCTGACCGGGCGGAGGTCCTATCCCGCATGGCGGAGTATGGCGTGACGCGCTATGCCGTCGTCGGATCGGACATGGCCTCCTCCCGCCACGCCATCGACTATGCGCAATCCCATCCTGGCGCGTATGCCGTGGTCGGCATCCATCCCCATGAGGCCAAGGGCTACCGGGAAGGCGACCTTGATACCCTGACTGCTTGGCTCAAGGAGGACAAGGTGCAAGCTATCGGCGAAATTGGCCTGGACTACTACTACGACCTGTCCCCCCGCGACGTGCAGCTGGACGTGTGTGAAAAGCAGATGCAGCTGGCCTATCGCCTGGACGTGCCGGTGGCCTACCACATCCGCGACGCGCACCAGGACATGCTCGAATTGATGAAGCGGCAGAAAGCCAAGCTTTCGGGCGGCATCATCCACTGCTTCTCCGGCAGCTGGGAGATCGCCCGGGAGTACCTGAAAATGGGCTACTACATCAGTTTTGCCGGCCCGGTGACCTTCAAGAAGGCGCCCAGGCTTCAGGAGGCAGCCATGAACGTTCCCCTTGACCGGCTGCTGATTGAAACCGATAGCCCCTACCTGTCCCCCGAGCCCATGCGCGGCCGCCGCAACGAGCCCACCCATGTGCGCTTTGTGGCGGAAAAGATTGCGGCGCTGCGTGGCATTCCGGTGGAGGAACTGGCCGAAGCGACCAGTCGCAACGCCATGAACGCTTACCGCATCAAGTGAATCCCATCGGATGCACCCTCAAATGGGGCGCATCCGTTTTTTCAATTGTATACGCGCGTGCATATTGCATAGCATGAATAAACATGCTATAATAAGAGGAATAGTTTGCATGGAGGGCTGCATGTGATTACGACCATCTGCCTCAACCCCGCCCTGGACAGGACGGTGACCGTCGATCGCCTCGTCCCCGGGGAAGTCAACCGCATCCGCACCGCCCGGACCGATGTGGGCGGCAAGGCTGTCAATGTGGCGCGAGTCTGCCGCCGGTTGGGGCTGAGCAGCCAGGTGATCGGCTGTGCAGGCGTTGATGGCTATGGCAAGCTTCGCGACGCGATGCAAACCGAGGGCGTGGGCTGCTATTTCCACTCGGTGGAGGGCGCCATCCGCGTCAACACCAAGGTCGTGCCCTTGGATGGCGCTCCCGTGACCGAATTGAACGAGCCCGGCCCGACCCTCACGGCCGAGGACCTTGATGTGTTCTTCGACATGGCCATCGAGCATACCCGTCACAGCGATTTTGCGGTGATTACCGGTTCGCTGCCACCGGGCTGCCCGGCGGATACCTACCGGCGGCTGATGGAAGCCCTTGCTCCCGTGCCCTGCGTGCTGGATGTCAGCGGGGAAGCGCTACTTCACGGCGTGGAAGCTAAACCGCTGCTGATCAAGCCCAATCACCACGAGCTGGCGGCGACCCTCGGCAGGGCGGCGAATACCCTGGAGGACATCCGCGCGGCAGCTCAGGTTTTCCTGGACAAGGGCGTGACCCATGTGGTGGTTTCCCTGGGCGGGGATGGGGCACTCTATGTGGGGGCGGAGGGCTGCTGCTATGCCCCGGTGATTCCGGTGCCGGTGCGTTCCACCGTCGGCGCGGGGGACGCCATGGTCGGCGGCTTGCTCTACGGCTACCTCCATGGCGGCACGATGCGTGAGGGTTTCCGGGCCGGTGTGGCAGCGGGGACGGCCTCCGTCATGACCGAGGGAACGCAGCTGATCGTGCCGGGCGACTTCACCAGTCTGCTGGCGCGGGTGCAGCTTCAGGAGAAATAATATGTGGTTGCGCAAAGGCAAGGCGGAATTCTCCGACGGCGTGATTGACCTGATCCCGCTGCGGCTGTATCCGCCGGAGGAAGAGATGGGCTTTGGCCTGAACTACGATTACATGATTGTCGAGCATGGCCAGCGCAAGGAGGCCGGGCGCATCAGCTTGCGCCTGGGCGAAAGCGAGTGCGTGTACTATTTCGGGCACATCGGCTACCATGTCGATCCGCCCTATCGTGGGCACGGCTATGCCAGGCGGGCCTGCGAGCTGCTGCGCCCGCTGATCCTCCTGCATGGCAAGAAGAGCGTGGTCATCACCTGCGACCCAGACAACTGGCCCAGCGTCAAGACCTGCATCCGCCTGGGCTGCGAGCTTGAGCGCACGGTGGATGTGCCCCGGCCCATTCAGACCCGCTGGCTCATCTCCGCGCGCAAATGCCGCTACATCTGGCGCATGCAGGGTTGCATGGACGTTGAATAATCATAAGGAGCTTGCTGGGATGAACATGCAGCTGGACGGTGTGAATATGCATTTTGAACGCTACGGAGATGGCCCCAAAAGGGTTGTGCTGCTGCATGGCTGGGGCTGCTCGTGCGATATGATGAAGCGCGTGGGCGAATCCCTGGCCCGGGACATGACCGTGCTGGCGGTGGATTTCCCTGCCCACGGGGAAAGCACCCAGCCCCCCGAGCCCTGGGGTGTGCCCGAGTTCGCCGCGTGCCTGAAGGCGCTGCTGGTGAAGCTGGACTTTATGCCCTGCAGCGTGATTGCCCATTCCTTTGGCGGACGCATTGCCATCGAGCTGGCCTCCGCGGACGCTAAGATGTTCGAGCGCATCATCCTCACCGGCGCGGCAGGCATCCGCCCCCGCCAGAGCGAGCAAAAGAGCAAGCGCAGCACCGCCTATCAGCGGCGGAGGGCCCTGGTGAATGTCGCGAGGAAGCTGCGCATCTTCGGCGGCTTGCCCGACAAATGGCAGGAGGCGCTGATCCAGCGCTACGGCTCGAAGGATTACGCCGCCCTTTCGCCCGAAATGCGCAAAACCTTCGTTAAGGTGGTCAACTACGACCAGTCCGACAAGCTGCGCCTCATCCGGAACAGCACGTTGCTCATTTGGGGCGACAAGGACACCGAAACGCCCCTGTGGATGGGTCAGCAGATGGAAAAGGAAATTCCGGACAGTGCGCTGATTGTCTTGAGCGGCGGCACCCATTTTGCATATCTTGAGCATGCGGCAAGGTTCAACGCGATTGCCCATAGCTTTTTGGTGGAAACGAATTGACAATTCCTGAAGGACAGGTGATTGCCTGATGAATACCCTGGTGATATGGCTGATTGCGCTGGGCGTGGGTCTGTCGACCCTGCTGGCCAGCCGGAGCCTGATGCATTATTTTCAGCTGGAGAGCTATCAGTTTCCCGGCT
>JAQXLU010000127.1 GCA_029012285.1 Clostridiales bacterium
GGTGCTCTATGAGGAAAACCTGGACGAGCAGGTCATCTCCGGCGCCGTCGCCGCCATCGCCCAGGCCGAGGTGCTCATCGTCGGCGGCACCTCCCTGACGGTCTATCCGGCGGCGGGCTTCCTCAACTATTACCGCGGCCACCGGCTGGTGCTCATCAACCGCGACGCCACGCCCATGGACAGCCGTGCGGATCTGGTCATTCACGACAGCGTGGGCAGGGTGTTTTCCGCGCTGACCGCCACACCGCTGCCTAAGGAGGAATAAGCATGCAATCCACCCTTGAAACCCTGTACCCCGCCTTTGACCGGTCAAGGCTTGTGGAGGCCGTCCATCTGCGCAGCTCCTGCCGGGCCTTTGCGGGGGCGCTGGATGCGGCGGACCGCGCCGCCCTTTCCTACGCCCTGGGAAGGTATGCGCTGCCCGGGGTGCGCATCGTGCTGACCCCAGTGGCGGAGGACTTCTTCACCGCCACGCTGCTGGGCATGAAGCGCATCACCGGCTGCCGTGATGCGGCGGTGGTTATCATTGACAGTGCGCCGCTCAGCCGCATCCACGCGGGCATCGTGGGCGAAAGCCTGGTGCTGGAGGCCACCGCGCGGGGACTGGGCAGCTGCTGGGTGTCGGGCAGCTTCCGCCGCAAGGACGTGCGCGTGCCGGTCGACCCGGGAGAAGCGGTGCTGTGCGTGATTGCGCTGGGGCAGATCGCCGGGCCGCTGACCCCGCCCAGCTCCCGGCACCGCAAGGCGGCGGAGCACCTTTGCCGGGGGAATCTTCACGACTGGCCTCCGGAGCTCAGCCGGGCGGTCAGCCTGGTGCAGGCGGCGCCCTCCGCGATGAACATGCAGCCCTGGGTGATGTCCCTTGACCCTCAGGGGACGTTCATCCTGGATGCGTCCGACCGCGCGCAGCTGGACGCGGGGATTGCGCTCTGCCATGCGGAGCTGGCGCTGGAAACGCCCCACACCTGGCATTTCGGCACACAGAAGCATCAGCCGATGGCCTGGGCGGTGGCGCGGTAATTGTTCCTATTTCAATACAATCGGCACGCCGGATTGACATGCATTGTCCCGGCGTGCTATACTTGACCCATTCCGGAAAAGGTGGTAGACGAAATGGATATTTCGCTGAAAGCGGCGGACGGGACGTTCAATTACCGGGTCGCGGCAATCCTCCTTCACGCGGGACGCCTGCTCGTCATGCGGGACGAGAGCATCGATCATGATTATCTGCCCGGCGGGCGGGTTCATGTGGGTGAATCTGCCGAAACAGCTTTGAACCGGGAGCTTCGCGAGGAGCTGGACACTGCGCTGACGCCGCACCATCTGGCATTCGTGGCGGAATCCTTCTTCACAGTGGACAGCATGCGGTATCACGAGCTTTGCCTATACCATGTGATGGACGCTTCTCCGGAGCTGCTCGCCCGCGGCGATGCCTTCACCCGGGTGGAGGGAAACGAAACCCACCATTTCCGCTGGGTGAAGTTTGAGGAGCTGGCAAAGCTGCGCTTCTTCCCGGTTTTCCTCAAGGAGCGAATCTTCTCCCTGCCGGATCAGCCGGAATTTGTGACGATGCAAAGCGACTGATTCGCGGTCTATACACCTGATACTCATTTGATGAAAGGATGCTGCATCATGTCCTCCATTGATACGCGCTGCGTACAGGCGGGGTATACCCCTGGCAACGGTGAACCCCGGCAGATTCCAATTATCCAGTCCACCACCTTCAAATATGCCACCTCCGAGGATATGGGCAAGCTCTTCGACCTGGAGGCCGACGGCTATTTCTACACCCGGCTGCAAAACCCCACCAACGATTATGTCGCCGCCAAAATCGCGGCCCTGGAGGGAGGCACCGCTGCGATGCTGACCTCCTCCGGACAGGGAGCCAACTTCTTCGCGCTGTTCAACATCTGCAACGCGGGCGACCACATCGTCGCGTCCTCCTCCATCTACGGGGGGACGTTCAACCTCATCAGCGTGACGCTATCGAAGATGGGCATCACCTCCACCTTCGTGTCCCCCGACGCAACGGCAGAGGAGCTGGACGCGGCCTTCCAGCCCAACACCCGCGCCATGTTCGGCGAGAGCATCGCCAACCCGGCCCTCACCGTGCTGGACATCGAGAAATTCGCCGCTGCGGCCCATCGCCATGGTGTGCCGCTGATTGTGGACAACACCTTCCCCACCCCGGTCAACTGCCGCCCCATCGAGTGGGGGGCGGACATCGTAACCCACTCCACCACCAAGTACATGGACGGGCACGGCGCAGCGGTGGGCGGCGCGATTGTCGATTCCGGCCGCTTTGACTGGATGGCCCATGCCGACAAGTTCCCCGGGTTGTGCACCCCCGATGAAAGCTATCACGGCGTGACCTATGCCGAGAAGTTCGGCAAGGAGGGCGCGTTCATCACCAAATGCACCAGCCAGCTGATGCGCGACCTGGGGTGCATCCAAAGTCCCCAGCACGCCTTCTACCTCAACCTGGGGCTGGAAAGCCTGCACGTCCGCATGCCACGCCACTGCGAGAACGGCCTGGCGGTGGCGGCCTTCCTCCAGGCGCATCCTGCGGTCAAGGCGGTCAACTTCCCCCACCTGCCCGGCGACAAGTATCACGACCTGGCCATGAAGTACATGCCCAACGGCGGCTGCGGCGTGGTGTCCTTTGAACTAAAGGGCGGACGTGCAGCAGCGGAGGTATTTATGAAGCACCTCCAGCTGGCGGCGATTGAAACCCATGTGGCGGACGCCCGCACCTGCTGCCTGAACCCCGCGACCTCCACCCATCGCCAGATGACCGAGGAACAGCTATCCGCCGCCGGTGTGCCCGCCGGACTGGTGCGCATCTCCTGCGGCTTGGAGGGCAAGGACGACCTGATTGCCGACATCGCCCAGGCGCTCAATGCGCTCGGGTAACCCCACACGCAAGTCCATCACAGCACCAAAACAGCCACAGCAAAACGTCTTGCTGTGGCTGTTTGTTATGGGACGGGCATCGCGCTTGCTCAGTTCTCCGCCTCCATGGCCTCCCATTGGGCGTAGAGGCGGTCGATCTCATCCTTCTTCACCTGATACGCCTTAGCCAGGGCAGCGGCCTTTTCCGGGTCGGCGTAGGTGGCGGGGTCGGCCAGCTGGGCTTCGATGGCAACCGCCTCCTCCTCGGCGGTGGCGACGGCCTTCTCCGCGCTTTGCAAGGCCAGCTTGCGCTCCTTGGCGCGCTTCTCCTCCTCCCGGGACTTGCGCTTTTCCTTCTCGATGGCGGTGCGGGTCATGCCAGCGGTTTCGCTGTCGGGGGCCTGCTCGCGGTTGATCTTCTCAAAATAGTCGTCGTAATTGCCCAGGTATTCCTTCATGCCACCCGCTTCCAGCACACAGACCTTGTCCGCAAAGCGGTTGATGAAGTAGCGGTCGTGGCTGATGGCTAAAATGGTGCCGGGGAAGCTCTCCAGCGCGTCCTCCAGCACCTCGGGGAGTCCATGTCCAAATGGTTGGTGGGCTCGTCCAGCAAGAGGACGTTGTCCTTGCGCAGCATGAGCTTGGTGAGGGCCACGCGGCCCTTCTCGCCGCCGGAGAGGGTGCTGATGGGCATGAGCACCTCGTCTCCGGTGAACAGGAAGAGCCCCAGCGCGCCGCGAATCTCGGTCTGATCCAGGCGGAAGAAATCGTCCCACACCTCGTCCAGCACCGTCTTTTCCTCATGCAGATGGGCCTGGTGCTGGTCGTAGTAGCCCAGATCAACCCCCGCGCCAAAGCGGATGGTGCCGCCATCGGGCTGCTGCTCGCCCACAATGCACTTGAACAGCGTTGACTTCCCCACCCCGTTGTCCCCGATGATGGCGATTCGGTCGCCCGCGCGGACGTGCATTTTCACATGCTCAAAGAGGGTGCGGCCGTCAAAGCCCTTGGACAATTCGTCGATCAAAAGCACATCGTCGCCAGTGCGGCGGCGCGTTTCAAAGCGGAAGCGGATGGCGGATTCATCCTGGGGCTTTTCCAGGCGTTCGAGCTTTTCCAGGCGCTTTTCCCGGCTCTCGGCCAGCTTGATGGACTTCTCCCGGTTGAACTGGCGATACCGGGCGATGATGGCCTCCTGGCGGGCGATCTCCTTCTGCTGGAGTTCCCAGGCCTTCATGCGGATCTCGAACCGCTCGGTGCGCTGGGCCATGTAGGCGGTGTAGTTGCCGTCGTAGCACTCGGTCACGCCCAGGAGCAGCTCGCACATGCGGTCGCAGACATGATCCATGAAGTAGCGGTCATGGCTGATGAGCAGCACCGCGCCCTTGTAGGTGCGCAGGTATTCCTCCAGCCAGGCGATGGATTTGAGGTCAAGGTGGTTGGTGGGTTCATCCAGCAGCAGCAGGTCGGGCTCGGTCAGGAGCATACGGCCCAGGCAAAGGCGGGTGCGCTCGCCGCCGGACAGGAGGCTCGCCAGCTGGTGCTGCTGCTCCTTGCGGAAGCCCAGGCCCGATAGCACCCCCTGCACCGTGGAGCGCCAGCCATAGCCGTTGCGGCGCTCAAACTCGTGGGTCAGCGCGTCATACTGGCTGCCCAGGCGGGCAAGGCGGGTCATGTCGTCCCCACATTCGGCCATCTGCTCCTCCATGCGGCGGAGGCGGTTTTCCATTTCCACCACCGGCGCAAAGACGGATTCCAGCTCCTCCAGCACCGTTCGGCCCTCGCCCACCTCGCCCTGCTGGGCCAGATAGCCCAGGCGGAGGTCCTTCTGCATGGTGATGGCGCCGCCATCGGCGCTTTCCACCCCGGCGATGATCTTCATCAGCGTGGACTTGCCGCAGCCGTTCACGCCCACCAGGCCCATGCGCTGGCCGTCCTGGAGGACAAGGGAGGCGTCCCGCAGCACCTCGTTGGTGCCAAAGCTCTTCGTGACGCCCTGCAGGGAAAGGAGTATCATGGTATCCCTCCGGTATCAAACAAAGTACATGCCTGCCAGCACCAGCAGCGCTGCGGCAGCCAGCAGCCCGTCCAGCCGCTTCATCGGCGGATGGGCCATCTCTCCCCGGCGGACGCAGAGCATCATCAGCATCGCCGCCAGCACAGCGCCGCAAAGGATGCTCCCCCAGGCGGGGATCATCAGCATCCACAGGGCGGTCAGATTATAGATGAGATGCGCCGTCATGGGGACGGCGACATGCCCCGTGCGGAGCATCAGCGCCGTCAGCAGGAGCGAAACGGCCATCAGGCTGGGCATATTGGCCACCCTGCCGTGCATGAGCACAAAGGCCAACGCGGTCATCAACGCGGCGGCGCTTCTGCGTCCGCCATCCAGCAGGGACGTCAGCAGCGCCCCGCGGAAGAAGGCTTCCTCCGTGACGGCCGGCACCACCGATAGCGCCAGGCTGTACAGGAGCGTCATCGGGAGGCCTGACGGAACAGGCATTGACGCGGGCGATATGCGCAACCATCCCTGCCAGGCTGCGTCCAGCGGGGGCAAGGCCACCCGGGCCAGTAGCCCAGCGACAATGGCCAGGCACAGATCGGGCCAGAGGGCATCCGTCCGCGTCAGGCGTGCGCTCGTCCAGGGGCGCAGCAGCCACGCGGGCAACCCCAGCAGCAGCAGGCTCACCAGCATGCCCGCCACGCAGATGGGGACGGGACTGACCGACACATCCGGCAGCATCGTCGCCAGCACCCGGTCTGCCGGGCGTTTCAATAGCGCCAGGGCCAGCAGCGCCAGGAGGGTACGCCGGGTTCTGCTCATGCCTCCGCCTCCAGGGTATAGACGCTGCCCACCTGATCGCGGCGGGCCACATCCAGGAAGAGATCCATCCCCAGGCGAACGCCCTCGCGGCGCATCCTTTCCTCGGAGACCCGCCGGGCCAGGGCAGGCGTGTTGTTCTCCCCGCTCAGGTGGCCCAGGACGATGTGCTGTGTGCCGCCCTCCACCAGCTGCAGCAGCGCTTCGGCACAGGCGTCGTTGGACAGATGCCCGTGGTTGGACAGGATGCGCTGCTTGAGCCGCAAGCTGTAATGGTCGTTCCTGCGCAGCATATCCGGGTCATGGTTGCTCTCCAGCAGCACCAGGGACGAGCCCGCCACCGCATCGCGGACGCTGCGGGGAAAATAGCCCAGGTCGGTGGCCGTGGCGATGCTCACGCTGCCGCCCCACAGGCGATAGCCCACGGGGTCAGCCGCGTCATGGGGGATGGAGAAGGGCTCTACGCCGATGTCCCCCAGATAGAAGTCCGAGAAGGACTCGAAGGTGCGGCGGCAACCTTCGGGGATGCTCCCGACCTTCCCATCCATGGCCTCCCAGGTGTCACAGGTGGCGTAGACCGGCAGCTTGTACTTGCGGGACAGCACCCCCACCCCGGCGATGTGGTCGGAATGCTCATGGGTGACCAGCACGCCGTCGAGGGTTTTGGGGTCAACGCCGATCATTTCGAGGGCCTCGGCAATCATCTTGCCGGATTTGCCCGCGTCGATCAGCAGACGGGTGCCGCCGTACTGCACGTAGAGCGCATTGCCGCTCGACCCGGAGTACAGCGGGCAGAAAATCATATCCATATGTGCTAAGAGAATCCTTTCGTATGGGGATGCGGGCACGTTTTACACGTCCAGGTGCTTCGCCACGCGCTCGTTTTCCGGCGGCGGGGTCATGTAATCCGGACCGAAGAGGATGGTCAGCACCTCGTCCCACTTTTTCGGGATCAGACATTCCAGGGACTCAAAGGGCACCTTCACCTTCTCCTCAAACTGCTCCGGATGCCAGATGTGCATCATCAGCTCGAACGCGCCGTTGCTCATGCACAGGTCGTTCCCCGTCTTGACGGAGGTGGAGCACTTCTCGTACCACCTGGCCTTCTGCGCGGTGGAGAAAGGCAAGCCCATCAGGTGGGTGACATAGAGCAGCACCCGGTTCTTGAGGCTGAAGCGGCTGTAATCGACGTTTTTCTTCATCATGCCCTGGAGGATATGCAGGCGCAAAAACCATAGCTTGCGCCTGATTCCCGCCTTGGGCACAGGATCCAGGATGAAGAAATCGGTGAAGGCCGCAGCCTTCTCCGGATCGTGGTTCATGACGCGGGGCGTCCAGGTGTCCAGGTAGGTCAGCTCGAAGCGCCGGTCGCACTCCTTGGGGTATGCCACGCGGAACTTCTCAAACTCCGCGCGAGTCATCAGCAGATCAACGTCGTCATCCCACGGGATGAAGCCCTTGTGGCGCACCGCCCCCAGGAGCGTGCCGCACATGAGGTTGTATTCAATGCCGTGGCGCTCGCACACAGCTACGATGTCCCTGAGCTGCTCCATCAATTCCGCATGGATCTCCGGCAGGGACAGCTTCTTTTCTTCCATGGTTGATTGCTCCTTCCTTGTGTGCAGCACCGCTCAGTTTTCGGTCGCGTCCAGGCTGACGGCGTCCTTCATGATCCACATGGAATCCGCCAGCGAATCGCCCAGGGCCAGCTGTTCCTGGGTGAGAACGCCATCCAGCGGGAGCACCTCGATGATGATGTTGTAGCCGCCGCGGCGGGTCAGATACTGGGCGAACTGCTGCTCGCTGCCATCCTCCAGCGTGTAGGTTGCGAGCGCCCATATGAATTTGTGGCCGCCGGGCACGGTGTACATTTCAATCTCCGCCACCTGGTAGCCGTACTCCTCCATGTCGCTGGCCAGATACTCGCACTCCGCCATTTCGCCATACTCGGTCAGGTCGTCCAGGTCGGTTGCGTCCTCCCAGGCAGGAGAGGCCTGAATGACGAACTGGCAGCTTTCTTCCACGTCCGTCATGATCGCATAAACGTCGTTCTCCTGCATCCATGCCTGCATGCCATCGGCGTCAATGCCATTGCGCCTGAGCATCATCGGGGAGGTCATACGCGTCACGCAGAGCCCCTCGATGGGCGTGAAGAAGAAGCTCACACCGTGAAGCTGCACGACGATATTGTTTTCATCATTCCATTCCGCCATCGCGCTAAGGGGCAGCAGGAACGCCAAGAGCAACGCCAGCAGCTTCTTCATCACAAGCCCTCCGTTATGTCGCCAGCCATGCCAGCGTCCGCGTGCAGATGGCGTTCTCGTCCATCCCGTACGCGCCGCGCAGGTACTGCTGCGTGCCGACGATGGCCGAATACTCATCCTCCATGCCGATGCGGTGGACGCGGCAGCCGCTGCCCGTCTCCGCAAGCACCTCGCACACCGCGCCGCCAAATCCGCCCACGATGGAGTGCTCCTCCACCGTGACGATGTGCCGGAAGCGCCCGGATAGCTCCGTCAGCTTTTCCCGGTCGATGGGCTTTATGCAGGGGAAGCTCACCACCTCGGCGGATACGCCCTGCTCCGCCAGCAGCCGGGCCGCGCCGACGGTCTGGGTCAGGATGCCGCCTGCGGACAAGATCGCCACATCTTTTCCCTCACGCAGGGTGAGGGCGCGGGGGCCGGCATAATCCGTGATCGGGCCGGTATGCAGCACCGGCTCGCCACCCCGGCCCAGACGCAGATAGCAGGTGCCCGGGGTACGCAGCATCACCGGAACGACGGCCTCCACCTCATAGGGATCACCGGGGGTGAACACCGTCACGCCCGGCAGCGCGCGCAGGATGGACATATCCTCCGTCGCGTGGTGGGACATGCCCAGGCTGCCGTACACAAAGCCGCCGCCCACGCACACCACCTTGACGTTGGCGTCATGGTACGCGCAGTCGTTGCGGATCTGCTCGATGCAGCGCAGGGTCGGGAAATTGCCGATGGAATAGGTCAACACCGTGCGGCCGGTCATGGCCAGACCTGCAGCCAGGCCGGTCATGCTCTGCTCCGCGATGCCCGCGTTGACAAACTGTTCAGGGTAGGTCTCCCAAAAGGGCCGCAGCACGCCAAAGCCCAGGTCACCGCTCACCAGGGTCAGCCGGGGATCGTTTGCGGCCTCGCGCATCAACACACGGGTGAATGCGTCTCTCATGGCCTTTGCGCCTCCAATTCCTTGAGCGCCGCCTCATATTCCTCCCCCTGGGGCGTGCGATAGTGCCACAGGATGTCGTTCTCCATGAAGGAAACGCCCTTTCCCTTGGTGGTTTCCGCAATGATCACGGTGGGCTTGCCCGTGCCACGGTTCGCTTTGGCCCAGGCAAAGGCGTTTTGTAGCGCCTCCACGCTGTGACCGTCCACCCGCATCACGTTCCAACCGAAGGCTGCCCACTTATCCGTAAAGGGCTCCAGGGCGAGGGTGTTCTCGCAGAAGTCCAGGGACTGCATGCGGTTGTGATCGACCACGGCGATCAGGTTGTCCAGCCCGTACTGGTGGGCCTGGAGTGCGGCCTCCCACACAGCGCCCTCGTCACACTCGCCGTCCCCCAGGATGCAATAGACGCGCCAGTGCTCCCTGTCCTTCTTGCCGCCCAGGGCCATGCCCGCCGCCACCGCCAGGCCATGCCCCAGCGATCCGGTGGAAAGCTCGACGCCCGGCACGCCCTTGTGGCTCACATGGCCGCTGAGGCGGCTGCCGTTCTGGCAGTGGGTGAGCAGCTCCTCCACGGGGAAGAAGCCGCTTTCGGCCAGCGCAGCATAGATGCCCGCGCCGGCGTGGCCCTTGCTCAGAAGCACGCGGTCGCGTTCGGGCATTTTGGGATTTTGGGGATCATAATGCAGCACGTCGGCATACAGAACGGCCACCAGATCGGCCATGGACATGATGCTGCCGATGTGCGATGTGCCGCCGCGGTTGGTCATTTCCAGCGCGTGACGGCGGATCTGATACGCCAGTTGGACGCTCTTTTGGCTCATTGGTCTACTCCTTACTGACGGGAGCGCCGCGCGCTCCGCAGGTTCTTTTGGATCACAGTTTTGAGCGTGTCAAAGAACACCCGCATGTCCAGAGAGAAGGACTGGCTGCGCGCGTACTCCACGCGCATGCGGTTCTTTTCGCCCAGAATCTTCTTTTCGTAATTGCCCTCGGGATCGTCATGGCCCACCAGCTCATCCAGGCTGATGAGCTTGATGGAGCTGGGATCGCTGATGCCGGGGCGCACCCACAGGATGCACTGCTGCTCCTCGGTGTACTGGGTGGTATATCTCAGCAGTTCCGGCCTCGGGCCGATGAAGGACATATCGCCCTTCAGGATATTGAACAGCTGCGGCAGTTCATCCAGCTTGGTAGCGCGCAGCACGCGGCCCACGGGGGTTACGCGCGGATCGTTGAGCGCCGTGGTGGAGGAATACTTGTCCGCGCCCACCACCATCGTGCGGAATTTGAGGATATTGAACGCCTTGTTGTGGTATCCGCCGCGCAGCGCGGTATAGAAAATAGGGCCTTCGGACGTGGCCTTCACCGCGATGGCGATGGGGATCATGAACACCATGCACGGAATGATCAGCGCCAGTGCCAGCACAAAGTCCAGCACGCGCTTGACATAGCGGCTGTAGATGGGATGAGAAAGCGGTCCGTCCCAGCGGGGCAGGCTTTCCCGCGCGGACTGAAGGGTAGTGTGCGGCTGCATGTCCGCGCTCCTTTCCGTGGCATGAGTATACTTTGCCACCATATTTAATCGTACC
>JAQXLU010000128.1 GCA_029012285.1 Clostridiales bacterium
TCGTCCTCCTTGAGGTAGAACAGCGGGATGGTCAGGAAGATGATCCACCCGGGATGCCACAGGTGGAACACGAATCCCAGGATGAGATACGCGGCCGTCACCCAGATGGGATAGGGGAAGGACATACGCTTGCGTTCCCGCTCGCGGGCTTCCTCCTGCGCCTTATGCTCGTAATAGCTGCCGTTTGGGAGCTCGGCGTTATGCTCCTCCGCTTGCACCTGACGGCTTTCCGCTTCTGTCATGGTAGATTCCTCCTTCGCTTGATTCCTTCTTGATTATACGCTGGGTTTCGCCGTTTTTCCATTAGGGAGGGATTAGAATTTGGGGAAGTTTCTTTCATCATTTATGGAGGGGAGTGGAAGTGGCTTGGTGGAAGCGCGGCTGGGGCTGAGTTGCGCCATGCTGGTTTTCGTTGTTCGGCAGGATTTTTCCCCCGGATGCAGAAATAACGAATATTCACTATTCTTGCGAACATTTCCAGTAGGCAATGCGTCTAATTAGGTGTACACTATACACAAGCAATCAGCGCAGCTGAGGTGAAAGGGGGAGTCAACATGAGCCGGATCTTATCCTGCTTCCTGGCGCTTTGGCTCACCCTGCCCTTCTTCGCCGCCGCGCAGGAGCTCCCCCCAACCCCGACACCCGACGGTGAAACCGTCTACCGGGCGCTGCTGATGGGCTGCGATAACTTCCTCAGCCAGCCGTCCACCACGCCATCCTCCTATAACAATGTGCGCAATATGGCAGAAGCCCTCACCGGCGGTACGATGGCCTTTCAGACCCTGGTGACCCACCCCGAGGGCGTGTCCACCACGGGCGAAATGGCGGCGCTCATCCTGGATACCTTCTCCGATGCGGACGAGGACGATGTGAGCTACTTCTACCTGAGCACCCACGGATTGTGGGAGGAAGACATGACCGCCGCGCAAATGGTGCTGCTGCTCTCCGACGGGCAGCGGGAGAGTGCCGTATCCGCCTACATGCTGCGCACCATGTTTGACCAGATTCCGGGCAAGAAGGTGCTCATCATCGACGCGTGCCACGCGGGGGCAATGCTGGGCAAGGGCGTGAGTACCCTGCTTGGCAACGTGTTTCAGGGGGAGGATTACACGGTGATCTGCTCCTCCGGCGGCGCGGAGGAAAGCTGGTTCTGGTCGGGGGACATTGATGGCGAGCATCTGGCAGGCGCGGGGTACTTTTCCGGGGCGCTTTCACGGGCGCTGTCCGTGGAGGGCGGCTTCGCGGCGGACGACAACCACGACGGCGCCATCACCCTGAGCGAGCTCAAGCGCTATTTGCTCAGCCATCATGGCGCGTCCACCGTGCGCACCTACCCTGAAAACAGCGACGAAATCATCTTCTCCTACGATCCGGAAGAGGCCAGCTACCATCGCCGCAGGGCGCTCATCGAGGGCATTTCCTACGAATCTGACGTGCTCACCCGGGACGACCCAACGGTGTATTTCTCCTTCAACGTGGTGTCCCGGGTGCAGCTGGCGTATCAGCTGGTGTACCACCGCGGCGGCCGCTGGGATTTTGACAACGCCACCTTGCTCTACGACAACGACGGAGAATTCTCCCCCGAGCCCATGGCTGGGCGGACGCTCTCCCTGGGCCTCAAGGAGCGCGCCATCACCATTGAGCGGGAGGATGATTCCTCCGGCTATGTGCTGCTGCAACTGCTCACCATCGAGCGCGGCATCCCCTCGGTGGCAAGCTCCCGGGTGCTCTGCGTCCCTCCGGATACCGGCGACCCAGCCCTGGCGGTGAACGCACCCGCACTTTTCGCCCCCGAGGACGGCGAGGAGCTCACCTTCTCTGTGGCGCACCTTTTCCCCTGCGAATTGACCATCACCATTGAGGACATGGAGGGACACACCGTGCGCCGCTTGTCCGCACGCCAGGGCACCCGTCCGGAGCGGCTTTCGCCCCAGGGCAGCAGCTTCACCTGGGATGGGCGCAATAGCAGCGGCGACATAGCCGGGGAGGGACTGTACTGCATCCGCGTGCGCGCCTATGTCAACGGTGAAAGGTACGAATTCGTCTCCGACCCGGTGATGCTGCTGAGCGTGAGCGGGTAAAATACAGCGCAAATACAATTTACATATTGACATAGTAGAATAATAGGTTTATAATGCCAGCATCATCTCAAAGGAGGTCAGTCTGATGCGGATGAATAACGCTTCCATCCTCTGCTGTTGTATGTGGGCATGTACGGACATGAACACTCCTTTGTGGTACACATCCTCCGGCGGGCAGTGTTGAAATTGCCGGGGATAGCGTATTCTGCACAGAGGAGACAGACCGTCGCCTCTGTTTTTTCATTGATTAGTCAGGAGGAAAGAAAGATGTCCAAGATCTATGAAAGCGCACTGGAACTGGTGGGCGGCACGCCCCTGCTGCATGCCCGCAACCTGGAAAAGCACTTCGGCCTGGAGGCGCACATCCTGGTCAAGCTGGAATACCTCAACCCCGCCGGCAGCGTGAAGGACCGCATTGCCAAGGCGATGCTGGAGGACGCGGAATCGAAGGGGCTGCTGACCCCCCAGACCGTCATCATCGAGCCCACCAGCGGCAACACGGGCATCGGCCTGGCAAGCATCGCGGCGGCCAAGGGGTATCGCGTGATCCTCACCATGCCTGAAACCATGAGCGTGGAGCGCCGCAACATCCTCAAGGCTTACGGCGCAGAGATCGTTCTCACCCCCGGTGCACAGGGCATGAAGGGCGCCATCGCCAAGGCGGAGGAATTGGCCCAGGAGATTCCCGGCGCCTTCATCCCCGGACAGTTTGTCAACCCCGCCAATCCCGCCATCCACCGCGCCACCACCGGCCCGGAGATCTGGCGGGACACCGACGGTCAGGTGGACATTTTCGTCGCCGGTGTGGGTACGGGCGGCACGGTGACCGGCGTGGGCGAGTATCTCAAGGCCCAGTGCCCGGCGGTACGCGTGGTGGCGGTCGAGCCTGCAACCTCGCCCGTGCTGTCCGAGGGGCGCAGCGGTGCGCACAAGATTCAGGGCATTGGCGCGGGCTTTGTACCGGCGGTGCTCAACCGCGATGTACTGGATGAAATCATCCAGGTGGAAAACGACGACGCCTTTGCCACCAGCAAGGCCTTCGGGCGTGCGGAGGGCATCTTAGTGGGCATTTCCTCCGGCGCGGCGCTGAAGGCGGCCATTGAGCTGGCCCGCAGGCCGGAGAATCGGGGCAAGACCATTGTGGCGCTGCTGCCGGACAGCGGCGACAGGTACTATTCCACACCCTTGTTCCAGGATGCGTAAGCATCTGAAAAGGCCGTGTCCTCCATGCAAAGAGGTCACGGCCTTTGATATTACAGGTTTTTGAGGTAAGCGGCGACTTCCTCGCACTTGCAGTGGGGGTAGAAGAGCTCCGCGAAGTGCGCGCCGGAGATGGTCTCCTTCAGGAAATCCTGGTCGATGTCGTGGAGGATGTCGATCAGCTTGCGGTGGGTGATCTTCTTCACCCCGTCGAGGATCTTCTTGTTGCGCTGCTCGGGAATCACGCGCTCCTTGGGGTAGCCCTGGCCATGGCCGAAGCCGAAGAGCTGCTGGAAGATCATCTCCAGCTTGAGCTCAGCGCCCCATCCGAAGTCCTTCGCAAAGGGCAGGGCCACGCAGTTGCCGTCGTTGATGTGAGCGAACATATAGCCGTCGGAGGGGTCGCAGATGTGGCCGCAGAGCACGCCGGGGAAGGCGTTGCAGGCCAGCATGGCGCCCTCGCCGGTGCCGCAGCCGGTCACAACGTAATCCGCCGCGCCGCCCTCCAGCAGGATGCAGGCCAGCAAGCCGGCCTTGACATAGGTGAGCTGGCAGGCGTCCTCGGCGGAATACATGCCGAAGTTGACGACCTCGTGGCCCATGGGCTCAACCACCTTACGGAGGGAAGCCTCGATCATGGCATTCTTCGCGGCCTGGGAGTTTTCGTTGATGAGTGCAATACGCATCGTGATCATCCTTTCATGATACATGGGTTTGAGCATATGGTATCACATCTTTGGAAGAAAAGCAACCGTCAACAATGATGCGCCACCCTCATTCAGGCAACCAGACAAAAGGCTCCCTCCCCGAGGGAGCTGGCTCAGCGCAGAGGAGACTGAGGGAGTTCCCTCGCAGTGTTTGTTTCGGATGTTTTGTTAGCAAGTGGAAGCAGTAGCGCCCGCGTTCTCCCTCAGTCGCCTGACCGCGACAGCTCCCTCCCGGAGGGAGCCTGAGATGGGCGCGCCTGCCGCAACAAGGCTCACGACCAAAAGGCTCCCTCCCCGAGGGAGCTGGCTCCGCGCAGCGGAGACTGAGGGAGTTCACCCGCAGTGTTTGTTTAGGATGTTTTGTTAGCAAGTGGAAGCAGTAGCGCCCGCGTTCTCCCTCAGTCGCCTGACCGCGACAGCTCCCTCCCGGAGGGAGCCTTTGTGACTGTACCTGGAAATCCAACAGAGCAACCGACCAAAAGGCTCCCTTCCCCGAGGGTGCTGTTTCCGCTTGAGCGGAGACTGAGGGATTTCCCCAAAGGAGTTCTCAACAGGATTCCGCGAAAAAGACACCCTATTCATCCCTATACACCCCATCTTTTGGGGCTGCATTTTGTCCCAAAAATGTGGACAAGCGGTGTATAACTCCTCCCCAAAAAGCCAAAACCCAACGGTGGCAAGGCTTGACCATCCACAGCGAGATTTATCCACATCCTGTGGGTTTGTGGATATTTTGGCGCAGCGGGAGCGATATTTGCGCCAAATCACCGGACAGGGCAAAAAAATATGCAGCGTATGCATTCCCGCCAGGCAGGAATCCGCCAGGGCCAGGGAGAATATATAGGAAGCTGCACCTGCATTCCACAGGGGTGTGGACAACCCGGGCGGTGTTCCACAATTTGTCCAAAGGCGCAAATGCAGCTGTGACAAGGGCTGGAAGGGGTTTTCCACAGTATCCACATACCCTACTACTACTGCTGAATAATATATATCTACTTCCACTATTCATGTTTTGGGATGCCCTGCATACAGCGGGGAAGGCAAGCTTGCCTGCGCAATTCCCGGAAACGATCGGAGGAACCGCTATGCTGTTTACCGTGAATGTCCAGTCATTGCTGGACGGGCTGAATACCGTCACCCGTGCGCTGTCGCCGCGCCCGCCCAAGCAGATTTTAGAGGGCGTGCTGCTGGAGGCCACCGAGGAGGGCATCACCCTGACCTGCTCCGATGGCAGCCTGACCATTGAATCCAGCCTGCTGGCCAATGTCCGCGAGGAGGGCCGCGTGGTGCTCCCGGGCAGGCTTTTCACCGAGTTGTGCCGCAAGCTGCCTGGCGGCGAGGTCACCATCCAGGTCAGCGACAACCACATGAGCACCATCCGCTGCATGTCCTTCAAATCCAATCTGGCGGGCATGAATCCGGTGGAATACCCCGAAATGGCCTCCGTGGACGCGGGAACCACCGTGGTGCTGACGCAAAAGGAGCTGCGGGAGATGATCTCCCGGGTGGTGTTCGCTATCGCCACGGACGAAAGCCGTCAGATTCTGACTGGCTGCCTGCTGGAGGTATCCGCCCAGGAGGCCCGTCTGGTCGCCCTGGACGGCTTCCGCCTCGCCATGCAGAAGGTGCAGCGCGCCTTTGAATTGCCCGAGGGCATGGAGGTGCTCAAGGCGGTCATTCCCGGGCGCGTGCTGAACGAACTGTCCAAGATTCTGCCCGAGGAGGACAAAAACTGCGTGCTGCTGATCGACAAGACCCGCATGCAGGTGTCTTTCGGCAATACCCGACTTTGCACTGTGCTGCTGGCGGGTGAGTATATCGACTATCGCCGCATTCTGCCCGCGTCCTTCAAGTCGGTGGTCAAGGCCGACCGCCTGGGTGTGCAGAGCGCCATTGACCGAGCTTCCCTGATGGCGCGCGAGGGCAAGAACAACCTCATCCGCATGGAGATTGGCAACGAGACGCTGTCTATCACCTCCAACGCTGAATTGGGCGATGTGCTCGAGGAACTGAGCGCCAGCTTGTCCGGCGACCCCATTGAAATCGCCTTTAACGCCAAGTACATCACCGACGTGATCCGCAGCATCACCGACGAGGAGCTGTGCATGCACTTTAACTCCAACGTCAGCCCCTGCGTGATTTGCCCCACCGACGGCGACCAGTACCTGTATCTGATCCTGCCGGTGCGCGTGTTCAGCTAAAATCAATATGAATTCATGACGGAATACAGGATATGAAGCCCTGTATTCCGTTTTGATTGTATCACGATTATGATCATACTTTCATTAAAGCTACGGAACTTTCGTAACTACCAGGAGCTGGAAATTCATCCACATCCTGGGGTGAATATCCTCTTCGGACAGAATGGCTCCGGCAAAACGAACCTGCTGGAAGCCATCCATTACTGTGCGTTAGGGCGCTCTCACCGCACGCCGCTGGATAAGGAAGTCGTCTGCAAGGGCATGGATTTCGCAGCCATCGGCGTGCAGCTGCAAAAAAACAGCGTCAGGATGGATATTCAGGTCAAGCTTACGCCCAGCGAGGGCAAAAAAAAAGGCATCTTCGTCGACCGCAAACGGGCGAACCGCCTCAGCGACCTGATGGGACATGTGCAGTGCGTTATCTTTTCCCCGGAGGACCTGATGCTGGTCAAGGAGGGCCCCGCCATACGCCGCCGCTACCTGGACATGATGCTTTCCCAGCTCAGCACAGCTTACTTTTCCGCGCTGCAGCAGTATCAGAAAGCCCTCGACCAGAGGAATGCGTTGCTGAATGACGCGCGGAAGGGCGCGCACCTGGACACCACACTGATGGATGCCTTCGAGGAAGCCATGGCGGCCCAGTGTGCCGTGGTAATCCCTCTGCGCCGGCGAATGGTCGCCCGGACGGCGCAAATTGCGGAAACGAAGTACGGCGCGATCAGTGGGCGGGCGCAGGAGCAGTTCCGCATGACCTACAAATGCTGCGTGCCCGAGGGCGAGGACGTGGCGACTTATGTGATGAATGCGCTAAAAGCGGCGCGGCCGACGGACCTGCAGCGCGGCTCAACCAGCTTCGGCATTCACCGGGAGGACATTGATTTGCGTCTGCGTGGGCGGGAAATGAAGGTGTTCGCGTCTCAGGGGCAGATTCGCACGGCGGCGCTGAGTATGAAGCTGGCGCAGCTGGAGGTGTTCCGCGAGGAAGCCGGGGAAGCGCCCATCCTGTTGCTGGACGATGTGATGTCAGAACTGGACATGACCCGACGCACCCGGCTGCTGGAGGAAATCAGCGGGGTGCAGACGTTCATCACTTGCACGGATGAATCTGACTTGGAGGGCTGCCGCGAGCGCCGGAGCTATCAGGTCAGCATGGATGGCGATGGATTCGGGCATGTGCAGGAGGCATCCGCCGGGGAGACGCTGGTGAAGCCTGAAGTGGATTTCGACGAAGCACTGTTTGAATGATGTTTCACGTGAAACAATGGGTTCGGCGGACGGAAATATATGTCAGCCGAACCATTTTATATGACGGCAGGAGAGCAATATTTTTCATTTAAAATGAAGGATTAATGATTGATGGCTAATTCAAAGCAAAATGAAAGTAAAGTAGCAAATAGAATCAGTAAAATCAAGTAATTTAGAACTGAAATAATAGTAAAAATATAAATATTATACAGTCAGGTAAAAATGTGGGCTGTTTCACGTGAAACACTTTCATATCCGTCCAAGCTGTGATACAATAGAGGCACAGGAAAGGAGGGGTTGCCGTGCCGACCTGGACACCCCAACAGCTCATGGCCATCGACGCCAGCAACAACACGATTCTTGTCAGCGCGGCGGCAGGCTCTGGTAAAACCGCTGTGCTGGTGGAACGCATCGTTCAGCTGATCCGCGGCGGATTTCATCTCAACCGCATGCTGATTGTCACCTTTACACGGAACGCGGCAGCAGAAATGCGTCAACGCTTGTACCGGCGACTGCTCATGGAGGCCGCCGAGGATCCGGAAACCTTCGCGGCTGCGCTGGATGAGCTGGAATCTACCGAGATTTCTACCATCCATGCTTTTTGCCAGAAGGTGCTGCGCAACAACTTCCAGGCCGTTGGCATCGACCCGATGGTGCGTCCTTGTGAGGATCAGATGCGCAAGACGCTCTTTGATGCCGCGTGGCTGGATGCATTCAACACGCTGCTGGAACGGCGGGACGATCTGGATTTCATGGACCTGGCCTACGCATGGGATCAGCCGCGCCTGCAGGAAATCACGGGCCAGCTTTACGACTTCCTGATGTCGTTGCCCAACCCCTTCGATTGGCTGCGTCAGGCGGTTGAGAAAGTCGATCAACCGCTCCGGCAGCACCCCTGGGTGCAGGTGCTGCTATCCCACGCCAAGCTGGAGCTGCAGGGCATCCCTGCGATATTGCAGGCAATGCGGCGGATGTTCGACGAGCCGGACGCGGTGCAAGCGCGCATGGAAACCCTGGAGGCCGATGAATCGGCGTGTGCGCCATTGTTTCACGTGGAACAATGCGATTTGCAGGGCCTGTTGACGCTCCTCGAGAGCTTCTCTCTGCCCCGAGCGAAGGCGATTCGCGGGCTGAACGAAGAGGAGAAGGCCTGGAGTGAGCGCCTGTCGAAGCAGCGGAAGAAGATCACGGAGATGGTGAAGGGCATCCAGCAGAACCTGACTCTGGATGAGGAAATAACGGCGCGTGAATTAGCGATGATTCAGCGTCATTTGCGGGGTTTGTTGGCGCTGACAAGAGTGACACACGATGCCTTCCTGGCCAAAAAAGCTGAAAATCACCTGATGGATTTCTCCGACATGGAACAATTCACCATGCAGGTGCTGTCTGATCCGGCGCTGCGTGCGCAGATGCAGGGCGAATACGACCACATTTTCGTCGATGAGTGCCAGGACGTGAGCCAGGTTCAGGATGCGATTCTGCAAGCGATCCACAACGACGATAATTGCTTGTTCATGGTGGGCGACGTGAAGCAGTCGATTTACCGCTTCCGCAAGGCCGACCCGACCCTGTTTATGGAGCGGTTGCGCACTTATTCCGATGAACCGGACGCAAAATGCCGCCGGATTATCCTGCAAAAGAACTTCCGCAGCCGTGGCGGCGTGCTGAATGCGACCAATATCGTGTTCCGCAACACGATGCGCCCGCAGGTGACAGAGCTGGCCTACGAGCAAACTGATGAGCTGATTTGCGGGCGCGAAACGCAAAACGATCCGCCGGTGGAGATGCACCTGTTGGATGTGTCCCCCGGGGAGGACGGGGAAGCAGTCGAAGCCCTGGAAGCCGAAGCCCAAGTGGTGATTGAACGCATCCGTGCGCTGTTGAACGAGCAATTCGATGATGGCAGTGGCCTGCGCAATTACACCTACCGGGACATGGTGATTCTATTGTCGGCAGCGTCCACCACAGCGCCGAAGCTGGTGGAGATCCTGGGGCGCGCGGGGATTCCTGTATTCTACGACGGGGCGGCGGCGTTCTACCAGCTGCCGGAAGTGCAATCCATGAAGGCGCTGCTGTGTGTGATCGACAACCCGCTGCAGGACATTCCGCTGCTGTCGGCGCTGAAAATGCCGCCGTTTTCACTGACTGACACCGAGTTGGGCGTCATTCGGACGGCAAAAACAGGGAAAAATGTACCGTTCTACGAGGCATTTGACGCGATGTGCGCCCAGGAAGGACCACTTGGCGCGCGCTGCCGGGGCATCCGGGAGCACCTGGCAGCCTGGCGTTTTCAGGCGGAAAGCATGCGGCTGTCGGACTTTCTGTGGGGGGTCATGCAATCCAGCGGGTATTACGCGGCGGTGGGGGCGCTGCCGAGGGGGGCGCTGCGCCAGGCGAATCTGCGAATGCTGTACCAGCGGGCCCAGGCGTTTGAGCAGGAGGGCGGCGAAACGCTGTCTGACTTCCTGCGCCTGACGGACGAACAAGCCGCCGGCGACGACCGCATGTCCGCGAAGATCCTGGGGGAAAACGAAAACCTGCTGCGCATCATGACGATGCACAAATCGAAGGGATTGGAATTTCCGGTGGTTTTCCTGATGCAGATGAGCGGCAGCTTGCACAAGCCTTTTCGTAACGAGCTGCTGCTGCATACGCGGCTGGGCATTGCGCTGCCCTATGTCAACCGCGAGCTGCGCATCAAGCGGAAAACACTGGCGGACGCGGCCTTCAAGGTGCAGCGCGAACTGGATGAGAAGGCGGAGCGTGCGCGGCTCCTCTATGTGGCGATGACCCGTGCGAAGGAGCGGCTCATCATGGTCGGCTGCTGCAAGGAAAGCCAGCGGGACGTGTGGCTGTTGCCGCCGAGCGACTATGCGGTGTGGCAGGCGCGCTCCATGACTGACTGGGTGATGCAGGCGGTATCTAATGGTATCCACAGTTTATCCACAACCTGCCCACAGGACGCAACCCCATGGAATATCCGGGTTTGGAACGATTTTGACAGGATAGCTGTGGATAACGCTGTGGATAAAGTGGACGCCATGGGATACATCAGGACGGTGCTGACCACGCCTTCTGAGACGGATTTCCCCTCTTGGACGCATCAGGAAGCGGCGGTAGCGGTGCCGCTGAAAACCTCGGTGAGTGCGATTGCCAAGCAGGAAAGCACAGCTGACGCGCTGCCACCCGAGGACATAGAAGAGGACGAAACCACCAAGCGCGCCGAATGGGAGAACGTGTCCCCGCTGCGGTTGTCGGAGCTGCCCAGCCGTCCAGCGTTCATGGAGGAAAAGCGACTCACCGGTGCGGAGCGCGGCACGCTGATTCACCGGGCACTGTCGCTGATTCCGCTGGAACAGCTACGGCATGCCTCCAACATGGAAGCGGCGGTCAAGCAGGCCATCCACGAGTTGGCCGACCGGGAGGTGTTCACCTACCAGGAGGTGATGCTGCTGTCCATCGAGGGCGTTGCGGGCTTCTTTGAGAGTGAGCTGGGTCAGCGGTTGCTCAAGAGCGCCACCGTCCGCCGGGAATGGGCTTTCAACCTGGTGATGGACGAGCGCGGGGCGCTGCTCCAGGGCGTGATCGACTGTGCCTTCCAGGAGGACGGCGCGTGGGTGCTGGTGGATTACAAAACCGACCGCATCCAGGACGAGGACGAATTCGTCCAGCGATACCGGCTGCAGCTGAGCTGGTACGAGCGGGCGCTGGAGCGCATCACGGGCTTGCCGGTGAAGGAAAAGTACCTGTATGCCATTGGCCGATCCAGGGCGTACAAGATATAAGGAGTGTTTCACGTGAAACAAAGGCGCATGGATTATCACCTGCACACGCGTCATTCGATGGACGGCCGCCAGTCGATGGACGAGCTGTGCCGGGCTATGGTGGCGCAGGGCGTGGAGGAAATCTGCCTGACGGAGCATATCGAGCCGGGTCATCCCGACCCGGGTGCGGATGTGCCCCCAAATTGGCCTATATATATGGAAGAAATCCGTCAAATGCGGGAAAAGTACCCCATGCTGACGATTCGTGCGGGGGTGGAAATCGGGGATAATCCGCCGATTCGCGGGCAAATCAAGGCTGATTTGGACGCGCTGGCGCTGGATTTCCGCCTGCTGTCGCTCCATTTGGTGAACGG